>JBDLQR010000140.1:0-2760 GCA_039800485.1 Pseudomonadota bacterium | reverse complement strand
AAGACCCATCCGCGCCAGGACCTTCTGCGTCCGTTCCGCCACCGGCGCCATGGGTTCTTCCGCGACAGCTTTACCGCCTCGGCTCAAGCGACCCTTGATTCGGGGTTTGGGGGCGGCAACGGGCTCGGGACGTCGATTCCGAGGTGTCATGAAGGGCGACTTTCGTCGTCGTCCTCGTCGTCGTCCTCGTCGTCGTCCTCGTCGTCGTCTGAGTCGTCGTCATCTGAGTCGTCGTCGCGAGTCTCGGCATCCGATGGCTCATCAGCGGGCTCGGCGATCGGTTCGGCCGCACCTTCAGGCGCGGAGGCTGCCTCCTGCGCGGCCTGAGGCGCCGCAGTCGACACGGATTCCATGGGCTCCTCCGCAGCTTCGCCGTCTGCTGCTTCGGCACCTTCTTCCGCTGCACCCTCGGGGCCAGTTCCAGCGGGATATTCCACGCCGGTCTCGGCGAAAAGGTCCGGGTTCAGGCCATCGATGTCACGCAGCTCGGCAAGCGTGGGCAGGGCATCAAGACTGGGCAGATTGAAATACTCGAGGAACTGCCGGGTAGTGGCGTAAATCGCGGGCCGCCCAGGAACATCCCGATGTCCCACTACCTTGACCCAGTCGCGATCCTGGAGCGTCTTCATGATGCCGGTGCTGACTGCAACGCCGCGGATGTCCTCGATTTCACTGCGGGTGATGGGCTGGCGGTAGGCAATGATGGCGATGGTCTCCAGCAGGGCGCGCGAATACCGCGGCTTGCGCTCCTCCCACAGGCGGTTCACCCACTCCGCATATTCGGCCCGCGTCTGGAAACGGTAGCCTCCCGCCACACTGACGAGCTCCACGCCATGACCTGCATAGTCTTCCTGCAAGCCGGTGATGGCGGACTCGATCTCCGCCGCCGTAGGCGCGCCCTCATCGAGCAGCGAGAAAAGGCCAAGCAGGCGCTCCATGGGCACGGGCGCCTCTGCGGCCATGATGGCGGCTTCGAGGATGGGTTTGATCGCAGTGGATTCCATGGCTCAGGCGGCAAGTTTGATGTAGATGGGCGCAGCCTCGTCGTTCTGGACAAGGTCTATGATGTGCTGCTTGAGCAGCTCGAGGATGGCCAGCAGCGTGACCACCACGCCGGCTTTGCCCTCCTCCGGGGAAAACAGCGCCCCGAACGGGGTGAACTGGTCGGGGCGGGTACGTTCCAGCACGATGGACATGCGTTCACGCACCGACAGTGGCTCTCGCTGGATACGGTGGTCGGTGAACATCTCGGCCCGCCGCAATACATCGCGGAAGGAAGCGAGTATCGCCTCCAGGGAAACCGTTGGCGGCACGCTGCGCACCTGCCGTTCCTCGAAGGCAACGACCACACGATGCAGCTCGCGCTCCAGTCGCGGCAAGGCATCCAGATCTTCCGCCGCGGCCTTGTAGCGCTCGTATTCCTGCAGCCGGCGCACCAGCTCCGCGCGCGGATCCTCCTCTTCCTGCGCAATGCTCGGGGGGCGGGGCAGAAGCATGCGTGACTTGATCTCAGCCAGCATCGCCGCCATGAGCAGGTACTCGGCCGCAAGCTCGAGCTTCATGCCGGCCATCATCTCGATGTAATCCATGTACTGCTCGGTGATCCGGGCAATCGGGATGTCGAGGATGTCGAGGTTCTGGCGCTTGATGAGGTACAGGAGCAGGTCGAGCGGGCCTTCGAAAGCTTCCAGGATCACTTCCAGCGCATCGGGTGGAATGTACAAATCCTTGGGCGGCGTGGTGAGTGGCGTGCCCTGGACCAGCGCAAACGGCATCTCCTCCTGCTGCGGGAGGTGAGGGGCGTCTGCGTCGGTGCTGATGGTGGCGGTCATGCGGTAATCAGGTGTAGACGAGGTTCATGGCCTCGCGCACCTCATCCAGGGTTTCACGCGCCGCCGAGCGTGCGGCCTCGCAGCCCTCGTCGATGATGGCGCGCACGGTATCCGGATCATTGAGGAACTCCTCGCTGCGCTCGCGGATGGGCGCCTGCTCTTTGAGCACGGCATCGATGATAGGCTGCTTGCAGTCCAGACACCCGATGCCGGCACTGCGGCAGCCGTTCTGCACCCATTGCTTGACGTCCTCGGGTGAGTAGATTTCGTGGAACTTCCAGACCGGACACTTTGCCGGGTCACCGGGATCGGTGCGACGCACCCGGGCCGGATCAGTCGGCATGGTTCGCAGCTTGGTGCGGACGGATTCCGGGGCTTCCCGCAGGCCGATGGTGTTGTCGTAGGACTTGGACATCTTCTCGCCGTCCAAGCCTGGCATTCTGGACTCGGGCGTCAACAGCGCCTGCGGTTCGGGCAGGATGACCTTGCCGCCGCCTTCCAGATATCCGAGCAACCGCTCACGATCGCCCAGTGCGATGTTCTGCTGGGCTTCCAGGAAGGCCTGGGCGCGCTCCAGGGCCTCGAGGTCGCCTCCTTCCTGGTAGCGCTTGCGCAGATCGTGATACAGGCGCGCATTACGCTTGCCGAGCTTGGCCACCGCGGCCTCCGCCTTTTCCTCGAAACCCGACTCGCGCCCGTAGAGGTAGTTGAAGCGACGAGCCACCTCGCGTGACAGCTCGATGTGGGCAACCTGGTCTTCCCCGACCGGCACATTACCCGCGCGATAGATCAGGATGTCGGCGGACTGCAGCAAGGGATAGCCAAGGAATCCGTAGGTCGAAAGGTCACGTTCGCGCAGTTTTTCCTGCTGATCCTTGTAGGTAGGCACCCGCTCCAGCCAGCTGATGGGTGTGATCATGGACAGCAG
>JBDLQR010000139.1:0-8880 GCA_039800485.1 Pseudomonadota bacterium | reverse complement strand
AGTCCGGACAGCATGCTCTATGCACTCAGCCTGGGCTTCGGCCAGGACCCGCTGGACCCGCGGGCGCTCGCCTTCGTGCGCGAAGACGGCCTCAAGATCCTGCCCACCCTGCCTCTGGTGCTCGGCTACCCCGGGTTCTTCATTCAACGCCCCGGGGTCTCCCTCGACTGGGACCGCATGCTGCACGCGGAGGAGCGTCTGGTGCTGCATCGCGCCCTCCCCCCGGCCGGGGTGGTGCGTGATGCGACCTGGGTCGACGCGGTAGTCGACAGAGGCCCGGACAAGGGCGTGTTCGTTCATACCCGCAAGGAATTGCACAGCGAGAACGATGGCCTGCATCTCGCGACTGTGCGCTCGAGCATCTTGTGTCGCAGCGAAGGCGGCTGTGGCTCTGCGGGCTCACCGCCGCCACCGCTGCACGACGAATCGGACGCGCTCAGGAGCGTGCTCGGCAGTGTGGTCACCGTGCCTCAGCAGGCCCTGCTCTATCGCCTTTGCGGGGATACGAACCCGGTCCATGTATCGCCCGCGCATGCTGCGCGCGCAGGTTTTGACCGGCCTCTGCTGCACGGTCGCTGCACCCTCGGCCTCGCGCTGCAGGTGCTGTTGCGTGAACTGCTGGCCTATGAAGTTGGCGGAATCTCCAGCATCAGCGTGCGCTTTGCTGCCCCCTTTTTTTCCGGCGAAACCCTGCGTGTGCGGGCGCGACGCGAAGGCCGCAGGCTCTGGTTTGCAGCCGATGCAGCCGAGCGCGCGCAGACGGTGCTCAGTCACGGTGAAGTCCTGTTGCGAAACCGGGCGCCGGACTGAGCCGCACTGCCTATGCCTCATGCGGCGCTGCGGCTAGAATCCGGAGTCTCCTACCCCGATCCGACGGACAGTTTTACACCATGCAGGACTTGTTGAAGGGGCTGCGCATCGTCGAGGCCTCGGCCTTCATCGCCGCCCCCATGTGCGGCATGACGCTCGCACAACTGGGCGCAGATGTGATCCGTTTCGATCAGATCGGCGGGGGAATCGATTACCGGCGCTGGCCTGTGACGCCGGACAATCACAGCATCTACTGGGCGGACCTCAACAAGGGCAAGCGTTCCTTCGCTGTGGATCTCCGCAGTCCCGAGGGACGCGAACTGGTTCAGCGTCTGATCGCCGCCCCAGGCTCCGAGGCCGGCATCTTCTCGACCAATCTGCCAGCCAAGGGGTGGCTCTCCTGGGAAAGCCTGAGCGCGTTGCGACCGGATGTGATCGAACTCGCCATCGTGGGCGATAGGCAAGGCAGCACCGCAGTGGATTACACGGTGAACGCGCGCGTCGGCTACCCGTCACTGACCGGCCCCGAGGATGACGATCGGCCGATCAACCATGTATTGCCGGCATGGGACATCACGACCGCCATGCTGGCCGCCACCAGTCTGCTTGCAGCGCTGCGCTACCGGGACCGTACCGGTCGAGGTCAGCGTATCGATCTCGCGCTGGCGGATGTGGCCTTTGCCACCATCGGCAACCTCGGTTTCATCGGCGACCGCGTGATCAACGGCACCACCCGGACGCGCGGCGGCAATTACCTCTATGGAGCCTTCGGCCGCGATTTCATCACCCGCGACGGCGTGCGCGTGATGGTCATGGCCATCAGCGCGAAGATGTGGAGCGGGTTGCTCGCGGCCACAGGGCTGACGGACGCGATGGCGGCCGAAGCTGCCCGGCTCGGCCTCGATTTTGCGCAGGAGGGCGCGCGCTATACGGCGCGGCGCGAGATTGCAGCCATCCTCGAAGCGTGGATCGGCCAGCAGGGGTTCAAGGACGTGGCCGCCGCCTTCGACGCCCAGGGTGTGTGCTGGGGTCGCTATCAGACGCTGACCGATCTCATCGACCACGACCCGGAAGTCACGCCGGCCAATCCCATCTACCACCTGGTGGAGCAGCCGGACATCGGCACCTACCCGGTGCCCGGGATCCCTGCCCACTTCAACGCAGTGCCGCGCGCACCCGCCCGCCCGGCGCCTCGCCTGGGTGAGCACACCGACGAAATTCTGGCCGATATCCTCGGCCTCTCCAGTGGCGAAATTGGCAGCCTTCATGACCGCGGCATCATCGATGGTCCGCGCTGAACCCGAACGATAATCACGGAAACCAAGCACATGAGTACCTCGCGCCAGGAAATCTTCTCCGGCACCAAGGACGTGGAAGCCCATCTGCAGCTCGATCTGGTGAAGCTCGATGCCTATCTGCAGGCCGAGATCCCGGACTACGCCGGCCCCCTCAGCCTGAAGCGCTTCAAGGGCGGACAGTCGAATCCCACCTATCAGCTGATCACGCCGGGCCGGCGTTACGTCCTGCGGCGCAAACCGCCGGGGCCGCTGCTGCCCTCCGCACATGCGGTGGACCGTGAGTACCGAGTCATCAAGGCCCTGCATGGTGCCGGTTTCCCGGTGCCCAGGCCGTTCGTGCTGTGTGAGGACACCGGCATCATCGGCACGGTGTTCTATGTCATGGAAATGGTCGAAGGCCGGGTGCTGTGGGAAATGGGTCTGCCAGGCATGACGCAGGCCGAACGTGGCGCCATCTATGATTCCATGGCCTCGACGCTGGCCCAGCTGCAAAGCCTCGACTATCGCAAGCTCGGGCTCGAGGACTTCGGCAAACCAACAGACTACTTTGCACGCCAGATCACCCGTTGGGGCAAGACCTATGTCGTGTCCGAAACCGAGAAGATTCCGGCGATGGACAGGCTCAATGCCTGGTTGCCGGCCAACGTGCCCCTGAACGAGGAGACCTCGCTCGTGCATGGGGACTACCGCATGGACAACATGATCATGCATCCCACGGAACCCCGGGTGGTGGCGGTGCTGGACTGGGAGTTGTCCACCCTGGGCCATCCGCTGGGAGACTTCACCTACCATCTGCTGCCCTGGCTGCTGCCCATGATGGGCGACAAGGTGAGCAATCTCGGCGGACTCGATCTCCCCGCGCTGGGCATCCCGACGATGGAGCAGTACATCAACCGGTATTGCGCCCTCACCGGGCGCTCGGGCATCCCGCACTTCGAGTTCTACACGGCCTACACCGTGTGGCGCCTCGCCTGCATCTACCAAGGCATCATCAAGCGGGTGGAAGAAGGCACGGCCGCCAGCAGCGAAGCGCCCAAGAATGCTGATCTGGTGCGCGAGCTGGCAGATATCGCCTGGAGTTACGCCCTCAAGGCTGGAGCAAAATAAGCTATGAATCTCGATACCTTGCGCTTCCCCCCATACGAGCTGCCTGCGTCACTGACGCCCCTGCGGGCCGAGGTGCGGGAGTTCTTGAAGCAGGAGCTCGGCGCGTACCGTCCGGTCGTGCGCAGCAATACCTGGGACGGGACCGACGCCGCCTTCAGTCGCAAGCTCGGCGCGCGCGGCTGGCTGGGCATGACCTTGCCCAAGGAATACGGCGGGCACGGTCGCAGTGCCCTCGAGAGGTATGTGGTGGTGGAGGAGACCCTCGCGGCAGGTGCGCCCGTCGGTTATCACTGGGTGGCAGATCGCCAGAGCGGCCTGATGGTCGCGCGGCTCGGCACGGAAGCACAGAAGAAAGCCATCATTCCCGCCATCACCAGTGGTGAGGCCTGCTTCGCCATCGGCATGAGCGAACCGAATTCGGGTTCCGATCTGGCCTCGGTCAAGAGCAAGGCGGAAAAGGTTGCAGACGGCTGGCTGCTGAACGGCACCAAGATCTGGACTTCCAACGCGCACAACGCAACGCACATGATCGCGCTCTTCCGCACCGACTTCTCGCCGGAGGCAAAGCACAAGGGACTGTCGCAATTCCTGATCGACATGAAGACCGTGCGTGGCATCACGCCGCGCCCGATCCGTGATCTCACCGGCCGCGGGCATTTCAACGAAGTCTCCTTCGTGGATGTGCTGTTGCCGCCCGATGCGCTGTTGGGTCGCGAGGGCGATGGCTGGAATCAGGTCACGGCGGAGCTCGCCTACGAGCGCAGTGGTCCGGAGCGTTATCTCTCCTGCTTCCTGCTGCTGTCGGAGTTGATCAAGGTCCTCGAGGGCAAAGCGAGCCCGTCTGCGCTGGCCAAGATTGGCGCCGAGCTGGCCTGGGCTGCCAGCTTGCGCAACATGTCGCTCTCCGTGGCCGGCATGCTGAACGAAGGCAAGGATCCGAGCCTGCAGGCGTCCGTGGTGAAGGATCTGGGCTGTCACTTCGAGCAACGACTGCCCGGGCTCGCCCAGGAGCTGGTGGCCATGGAGCCCACCCTCTCTGATTCCGGTATCGACTACCAGCAGGTGCTGGGCAACCTCATGCTGCTGGCCCCGTCCTTCTCCCTCCGCGGAGGCACCTTGGAAATCCTGCGCGGCATCATCGCGCGCGGTCTGGGAGTACGTTGATGAACGAAGCACAGAAGATTCTCGAAGACAGCGTGTCGCGCCTGTTCGCGGACAGCGTGGATCGTGACCTCCTGACCCGCATGGAAAATGATCCGTGGAATGCGGACCTCTGGCAGGCCTGCGTGGAGCTTGGACTGCCGCAAGTCATGGTGGGCGAAGCACGCGACGGCATGGACGGCGGCTGGGTGGAGGGCTTCATCGTGGCCCGCGCCTGTGGCCACCACGCAGTTCCTCTGCCCGTTGTGGAGCAGATGCTCGCAGGTCATCTGGCGGACCGCGCGGGTCTCGCCCTGCCTGGGGGTGTGGCAGGTCTTCTGCCCGCAGTCATTCCCGCTGCCGCGATCAGTGGCAACACGGTCAGCATGACCCAGCGGCGGGTGCCCTGGGGGCGCCGCGCGGATTACTTCATAGGGCTGACGGCACAGGCGGAACTGTTGCTCATCGGCAAGGACGGCAGCAAGTGCCAGGCAGAGACCAATCTGGCGCGTGAACCCCGTGATGAGGTGGTTCTGCACGCGAGCCCGATCCTCGCCCGCGGCGCCACGGATCTGCCGGCGGAAGCCGTGCGCTGGCTGGGTGCCCTGCTACGCAGTGCGCAGATTGCGGGAGCGGCCGCCGCCTGCCTCGAGATGAGCGTCAAATACACGTCTGATCGCGAGCAATTCGGCCGCAAGCTCTCCCAGTTCCAGGCCATCCAGCATCATCTGGCGGAGATTGCCGGTCAGATGGCTTCGGTTGACACCATGGCACTGGCTGCCTGCGTTGCGCTCGAACAGCGTGGCCTGAGCGCTGCTGGCCGTGATGCGCGCTTCGAGCTGGCTGCTGCCAAGTGCCGCGCCAGTGAAGCCGTGGAGCCCCTCACCCGCTTGAGCCACCAGGTTCATGGCGCCATCGGCTTCACCTACGAATATGACCTGCAGTTCCTCACCCGCCGACTCTGGTCGTGGCGGGCCGAATTCGGCGCCCATGGCGAATGGGGCGAGTATCTCGGCACCATCGCCCAGCAAGAAGGCGGTGACGGCATCTGGGCTTACATGACCGCCTGAACCGGGCGGTTCCACGCATCATCCCGAAAGGCATCCTGACATGAGCGACGATCTGCTGCTGTTTGAAAAGCACGGCCATGTGGCCAAAGTGACCATCAATCGTCCTGACAAGCGCAACCCGCTGGGACTCGCCGGTGACGGCGACCAGTTCCACGCCATGGCCAAGCGCGTGAACGACGACTTCGACATCCGCTGTGTGATCATGACCGGAGCCGGCTCGGCTTTCTCAGCCGGCGGTGATCTCAAGGCCATGCGCGATCGCACCGGCGAGTTCGGCGTGGACAACCTGCGCCTGCGGGATCACTACCGCAGCGGCATCCACGGCATCATCAAGGCCATGTGGAGCATCGAAGTGCCCATCGTCGGTGCGATCAACGGGCCCGCCATTGGTCTTGGGGGCGACGTGGCCTCGCTGTGCGATATCCGTCTGTCGGCGGCCAGCGCCAAGTTCGGCGCAACCTTTCTCAAGATTGGCCTGCTGCCGGGCGACGGTGGTGCGTGGCTGCTGCCGCGCATCGTCGGCTGGTCGCGTGCCGCCCAGCTCTATTTCACGGGCGATGTGGTGGATGCGGAGACAGCCCGCAGCTGGGGTCTGGTGTCCGAGGTCTACCCGGATGATCAGCTGATGGCGGAGGCGGAGCGCCTCGCCGCAAAGATCATCCAGCAGCCGCCCCAGGCGCTGCGCATGACCAAACGCCTGATGCGGGATGGGGTGTCGGCAAGCTTCGATGCGATCATGGAGATGTCGGCGGCCATGCAGGTCCTCGTGCAACGCACGGACGACCACATGGAGGCCGTCAACGCCTTCTTCGAGAAACGCACCCCGGTATTCACCGGCAAGTGAGCACCGAGGTCCAGATGACCCGCAAGCTGAGGGCGGCACCGTGACTGAAAGCGAATTCAGGCAGAAAGTCGCGGTGCTCGGGTGTCCGGAACCATTGCTCGTGGACTGGCCCGCCGGCCGCGACAGCGGCACCCACGCCCACGACTTCGATGCCCATGGCCTCGTTGTCGCAGGCAGCTTCACCCTGAGCACCCCGGAAGGCATCCGGGTCCTTGCCGTGGGTGACAGCTTTGCCCTGGCGGCGGGGATTCCTCACAGCGAAAAGGTTGGCCCGCAAGACACCCGCCTGTTGGCGGCCCGCATCCTGCCTCAAGACTGAACCCGGAGCGCGCTAAAGGATCTGCCGGCCCCGCGAAAACTCAGGGTTTGGCGCTCACCAACCAGGTGCTGCTCGCCAGCGCGACCCTGCCTCCACTCACATGCGGCGCGAGTGCCGCGCGCAAGGCTGTCCGCACGCGCTCCCGGGTGGGCTCATCAGCCTCGTCGAAGACCGGCGCGGCAGGCCCCATCCGGGTCATCTGCTCCACCGCTTCGTCCAGCGGGCCCAGATCGAGCTTCCGTTCATGGGTGTGCGCCTCAACATCGCGGAAGCCCGCGGCTTCGAGCACATGTCGCAGCCAGGTCTCGTCGGCAAGCCCGAAGGGACCCGGAGAATTCGGCGCACTGGGTGCGGGACGCGGCAGGATCTCAAAGGCGGTGGAGGCCGCCAGTCCCATCCAGGGATTGAGCGCGATCTCCCGCCAGCAGATGAAACGCAGACGGCCGCCCGGTTTGAGAGCGGCGCGCAGGTGGCCGAAGGCGGCCACCGGATCCGGAAAGAACATCACACCAAAGCGCGAGGTGATGAGATCGAAATGTGCGGAGGGTAGCGGCAGACTGCCGGCATCACCTTCCACAAAGCGCAGACAGGTCTCGGCGGGAAAGCGCGCGCGGGCGACCTCCAGGATCACGGCAGACACATCGAGGCCGAGCACTTCTCCGGTGGGGCCGACCGCATCGGCAAAGGCTTTGCTGGTGAGTCCGCCACCGCAGCCCACATCGATGACGGCTTCGCCGGTGCGTGGTGCGGCATGTCGTACCAGTTCGTCTGCCAGCGGGGCGAGCATGCGCTCGACACGATCGAGGTTGGAAACCCAGCGCCGGCCACCTCCCTCGTTCCAGTAGGTTGCCTGATCGAGCGTGGTGGATGTTTGCTGTGACATGTGGACTCCGCGGCGGGCAAAAGAATGGGATTGGACACGCATTCGTCGCGTGCCGGACCAACTGTACTAGGATCAGGCCATGAACGGCATCGAGACCCCGCTTACCGGGCTTGCGCAGGAGGAAGCCGCGAGGCGGCTCGCGGCGGACGGACCCAACGAACTGCCGCGCGCAAAACCGCGTGCCGTGTGGACACTGCTGTGGGAGGTGCTGCGCGAGCCGATGTTCCGCCTGCTGGTCGCAGCGGGCCTCGTCTACCTGCTGCTCGGTGATGAAGGTGAAGCCTTGCTGCTGCTGTTCTTCATCTTCCTGTCGGTCTTCATCACTGTCATCCAGCAGCTGCGCACGGACCGTGCCCTGGACGCGCTCCGTGATCTGAGCAGCCCCCGGGCACTGGTGATCCGCGACGGCGAGACGCGACGCATCGCGGGGCGAGAGATCGTACGGGGCGACATCCTGGTGCTCGCGGAGGGTGACCGGGTGCCTGCCGATGCGGTGCTGCTGGAATCGCAGGTGCTGGAAGTCGATGAATCACTGCTCACCGGTGAATCAGTCGCGGTGCCCAAACGGGTACAGGACGCAGGCACGGCCGCTGCAGACGAGACCCTGCATCGCGTATACGCGGGCAGCCTGGTCGTGGCCGGACGCGGACTGGCTGAGGTGACCGCCACTGGCGCCCGTTGCGAGATGGGCCGTATCGGTGCCCTGCTGCGCGAGATTGCACCGGTGCAGACGCCGCTGGCACTGCAGATCCGCCAGCTGGTGCGCGTGGTTGCAGTGCTCGGCCTGGCGCTGAGCTCGCTGGTGGTGCTGATTCACGGCCTCAGTTTTGGCGACTGGCTGGAAGCCCTGCTCGCCGGGATTGCACTTGCGATGGCCCTGCTGCCGGAGGAATTTCCGGTGGTGCTCACGGTGTTTCTTGCGCTGGGGGCGCGCAGACTGGCCGGGACCCGGGTCCTCACGCGGCGTCCGGATACCATCGAGGCCCTGGGTGCCGCTAGCGTGCTCTGCACCGACAAGACGGGCACGCTCACGCGCAATCGCATGGCCGTGGCCGAACTGCGCTCGCTCGCGCAGGGGACTGGCTGGCGCGCCGGGGAAGCCTTGCGCGCGCCTTGGGCTGCGCTGATCCGCTGTGCCAACGACGCCAGCGCAGCCCACACGGCAGACCCCATGGAACAGGCCTTGCGCGCCCTGTTGCCGAACGGCGAGTCACGTGCGCCACTGCGGACCTTCAATCTCAGCGCCGACCTGCTGGCCATGGGCCATGCCTGGCCGACAGAGGAAGGCTGCGTCATCACCTTCAAGGGTGCACCGGAGACGGTCGCCGGACTGTGTGGCCTCGATGAGGCGCAGATGACCCGACTGCAGGCAGAGCTCACCGCCATGGCAGACCGTGGTCTGAGGGTGC
>JBDLQR010000138.1:0-5217 GCA_039800485.1 Pseudomonadota bacterium | reverse complement strand
TGGGACTCTCCTTGCTGGGGCACGCGTGCGTGGCGGGCGTGCGATCCGCATTATTTAGGGCGCAGACCAGAGTTCCGTCAAGCAAGCGCGGGAGGAGAGGGCGCTCACCAATGACGCCAGTTCTGCTGTCGGCTGGCGTGTGAGGTACACCACGACAGGCGCCTCCCCCTCGGCTGAGGTCAGGATCTCCACCCGAGAAGTCACGAAGTCCTCGTCATCGCGCACCGGCGGCAGTCGGCGGCGTTCGGCATCACGACGGGACAGGGCGAGAAAGGGCTCGGGAACATCCGCGTCGGCCAGCACCCAGTCAGCCATGAACAGCCGGCGCAAGGCACCCAGTGGCAGCCAGTCGGGATCCTCCGAACGTACCTGCACGAGAACGCAGCAGGGGCGCAACGGGTTGGGGTCTGCAGCGAGCGCCTGCTCGAACAAAAATTCCGCGCGCTCTCCGTCATCCGCGAGCACCGCCGCGGCGATGGGCCCGCGCAAGGCTTGCAGCCAGAAGAGCCGACGGGCCCGGATCCCCGGCAGGACCTCCTTCACCCGCGCCCGCCGCTCGCGCGTGAATCTGCCCAGTTCACCCACACGGGGCGGCAGCAGCGTTTCGAGGCTTGCCCGGATTTCGGTGGCCAGTACCGGCGCTGCGCCGCCGGTGGAGCAGGCCACCACGATGGGGCTGCGGTCGATGATCGCGGGCACGATGCAGTTGGACAGTCCGGGATTGTCCACCACGTTCACGAGCACTCCGGCAGTGCGTCCGGTATCAGCCACCAGGGCGTTGACGGCAGCATCGTCCGTCGCGGCCACAACCAGCCGCACGCCTTCCAGCGCCTCGGGTGTGAACAGGGCTGACTGGTGAAGAATGCGCCCTTCCCGCGCCGCGGCCGCCAGCTCGGGACCGAGCTGCGGGGCAAGCACACGGACCGCAGCACCGCAGGACAAGAGCAGTGTGACCTTGCGGGCGGCTACATCGCCTCCGCCCACCACCAGTACCGGAATTCCCTGCAGGCGCACAAAGAGTGGAAGGTAGTCCATGGTCAGGCGGCGCCGGGAGGAACAGGCACAGATTATCTGCTGCGGCGCGCGGGCGCTCAACGCAGGACAGGGCACACCGATTCGGTTGAGTTCCGGGGCCGCACACGCGCAGAATCAAACCCAGTGCGTGGGACGCGTATCACCGGTTCAACAGGATCGCGACAACGGAGGAATCAGGATGGCCTTTACCGCGGATTTTGCTCAATTCAGGTTTCCCGAAGCCGGCCGGAGTTTTGCCGGCAAACGGGTGCTCATCACAGGCTCCGGCAAGGACGGTGGCATCGGGCAGGCGCTCGCGCTGGCCGCGGCAGCCAACGGTGCCGCGTCAGTGGGCGTGCATTTCCACAGCAGTTACCGGGACGGCTTCGATCTGGTGGAGGCCATCCGCAGGAATGGCGGCAGCGCCTTCGCCTTGCAGGCAGACGTCACCAACACCCGTGACCTCTGGGCCTCCCGCAGCTACGTCATCGAGCAGATGGGGAACAAGGGACCGGACATCATCATCTGCAACTCCGGGCTCACCGAAAAAGGCTATCGCTTTGGCCGGGCGCTGCCCGAAATCGAGGGCGAGGGCCGTGCCGAGCGACGCGCCCGGGTGCGGCGGGATTTCATCGAGAATCTGGCGGAGTCCTCACTGGTGATGAACACCAAGATAGACGGCTTCGTCTCCATGACCCATCTGTGGGCCGGGGAGGCGCTCTACCACAAGCAGCCCCTGCAGATGATCTACATCTCCTCCATGCAGGCGATAGAGCCGGGCGTGGCCGTGCCAGGTTACGTGGTGGCCAATTGGGCCGTGCTCAAATTGCCGGAGGTGCTGAAGGTGAATCTCGGTAAGGCCAGCGACATGGTGAGTGCCGCGTCGCTCATGCTGCCGTTCATCCGCACGGGCATGACCGAGGAATATGCGGACAACCCCAAAGTATTCGGGCGTTGGCAGCCGCGCATGCTGGAGCCTTGGGAGGCTGCACGCAGCGTTTCCCAACTGCTTGAGCGGCAACCCGCGGAACTCAATCTCGGCAACTTCAAGCTGGGCGTAGGCGGCAGCCCCGAAGCTCTGGAGCTCAAATGGTCGCGCATCAGCATCGATGTCAGCGAGCATGGGCTGGACTGGGAATGATCTGAGGCTTTTTCTGCCGGGACGGGCCTACTCCGCGCGCAAGGCTTCCACGGGATCGAGCCGCGCGGCGCGCGCGGCCGGCAGCAAGCCTGCCACCAGGCCTATCGCTACCGACAGCAGCAGCGCGGCACTGGCGTAAGGCCAGGCGATGGCCAAGGGCAGCTGGGGCACCAGAACGGTGAGGGTTGCGATCAGTGTTGCCGCCAGAGCCACACCCATGAAGCCCCCCAGGGCGCCGAGCAGTGCCGCCTCGATCAGAAAGCAACCCAGCACATCCCGCTGGCGTGCGCCCAGCGCGCGCAACAGCCCGATTTCGCCGGTCCGTTCGGTGAGTGCGATGGTCATGATGGTGGCAATGCCGATGGCGCCGACGAGCAGCGAGATGGCGCCCAGTGCGGCCACCCCGGCGGTCAGCACATCAAGAATGGAGCCCAGCACCTCCAGCATCTGATCCTGCGAGGTCATGGAGAAATCCTCCTGGCCATGCAGACCCACCAGCACGCGTCGGACGGCATCCTTCACCTGCGTGGCAGCCACGCCCTCGCGATAGAGGATGTCGATTTCATGCAGGCCCTCGCGGTCAAAGATGGCCGCCGCCCGTCCTACCGGCACATAGAGGCTGTCATCAAGATCAAAGCCAAGGAACTGACCCTTGGGCTGCATCACTCCGATGATCCTGAAGCTGTCCACCCCGATGCGGATGCGTTGTCCGAGAGGATTGTCCTGACCGAAAAGTTCGCGCCAGGTCTTGTGGCCCAGCACCGCGAAGGGCTGCGCCTGTTCATAGTCCTGCGGCGGCAGGAAGCGGCCGAAGGCCACCTCCATCCGGAACGTGCGTGGCATGTCGGCCGAGACACCGAACACCATGGTGCGCCGGCTGCGGCCCCCGGCTTGAGCCTCGGCGTTGCCTTGGATGACCGGCACCACACCCTCAATCAGCGGAATGCGTGTCACGGCGCGCGCATCCTCGATGGTCAATGGACGGTTGGTCGAAATCTGGCCCACCGAGCCTCCCAGGGTGGTGGCCTTGCCCGGGTGGATCCCGAGCAGATTGGTCCCGAACTGCGTGAACTCGCCGAGCGCGTACTGACGCAGGCCTTCGCCCAGCGCCGTCAGCAACACCACGGTCGCGATACCGACCGCGATGCCGAGCATGGTGAGGGCCGAGCGTTGACGCTGCGCGGTGATCGCGCGGAGTGAGAAGCCGGTCAGATCGAGTACCCGCATGGCAGGCTACTGCCGCCCCGAGAGCGCTTGCACGGGGTCGAGACGGCTCGCCCGTTGGGCCGGCACCACGCCGAACACGAGCCCGCTCACGAATGCAGTGGCGACCGCTGCACTGAGGCCCCACCAGGGCACGCCTGCCGGAAAGTCGGGGTAGAGCAGGCGCAGGATGAAAATCCCGCCGTAACCCAGCAGCAGACCGGCCAGCGTCCCGAGACCGGTCAGCAGCAAGGCTTCGAGCAGGAACATGCGCTTGATGTCCTGCGGATGTGCCCCCAGTGCTTTCAGCAGGCCAATCTCTGCGCGGCGCTGGGCGACTGCCACCAGCATCACATTCATCACCAGGATACCGGCCACGCCCATGCTGACGGCAGACACCGCACTCACCCCGAGGGTGAGTGTGCCGAGAATACGATCGAAGGTGGCGACCACGCTGTCCTGGGTGATGATGGTTACGTCATCCTCTCCATCATGCTGGCGCCGCATCGTGTCCCGTACCGCCTTCACCATGCGGGAACCGGACTCGCCCTCGCGGGTCTCCACCAGAATTCTGAACAAGGCTTCCGTGTCCATCACCGCCTGCGCGGCGCCCAATGAGAGCAACGCCAGATCGTTGTAGTCCGTGCCCAGCGACATCCCGGTCTCGCCGAGCACACCCACCACCCGGCAACGCCGGTCACCGATGCGCAGCCACTGTCCCAGTGCGGCACCCTGAGCGAAGAGCTCCTGCCGCAGTTCGAGCCCGAGCACGCAGGTGGAACCGGCCTGGGCTGCATCGATGGCGGGCAGAAAGCTTCCCTCGGACAGCGTGAGGCGCCGGACGTCCCTCAGCGCACTTGTCGCACCGAGGATCGTGACCTCGCGCTCCAGTCCGCTGGCGACCGAGACATTGGCACTGCCGACCATGAGCGGCACCACGCGGCGCACCCCGGGAATGCGCGCCAGGGCTTCGGCATCACCAATGGTCAGATCGCGCGGAGTCTCCCCCATCACGGGCGGCGGGCCGCCCACGGTCTCGTTGCGACCGGGAAAGACCACGAGCAAATCCGTGCCCAACGCACTGAATTCACCTACCACGTAGCGGCGGGCGCCCTCGCCCAGACCGGTGAGCAGCAGCACCGCTGCCACACCGATGGCCGTGGCCACCGTGATGAGCGCAGTGCGCTTGCGCTGGGCACCCAGCGCGCCTGCGGCCAGCCTGAAGGCATCGTCGAGGTTCAACATCGCATCATTGTACGGAGCGCTCGCCCCGGCGCACGCGCCGCGGTTGCAGCCAACGGGTCGATGCGACATTCTTGCCCGCCGCAGGCCGCGACGCCCGGCCCCGCAGGGCCTCTTTGCCAGGAGTGGATCGATGACCCGTTTGCTCAGCGACACAGACAAGTTTGGCGAGGAGTGCAGCACTCCCGTGGTCGAGGCTTTCCATCTCGCCGTGAAGGATCTGGTGCGGCGAAAATTCGCTGCCTCCGGCAAGCCTTGGCAGGAATTCGTGTTCGGCGAGGCCATCACCCACCTCACGCGCGAAGATTTTGCCGCCATCGATACCCGGCTGCTGGCCTATGGCCATCGGTATGTGTGGTCCGCCGTGGTCTCCCAGCGCGAACGGCCAGAGGCTTACACCGCGGCCGAGGGCGTGGAAGAGGCCTTGGGCGACTTCAGCTTCGAGCACCCGGAAGCCGTGGTGATGCCGGTCGACGGCACGGGCCTCGAACAGCGCGGGATCGGCGACAACGTGGTCAGGTATGACGAGGATCTGGTCGGGACTGCGCGCTACGTGCGCTCCAGTGCCAAGGTACTGAGCTATCTAGAGCAAGGCGTGCCACCTGGCACCATTGCCA
>JBDLQR010000137.1:0-2829 GCA_039800485.1 Pseudomonadota bacterium | reverse complement strand
TGCCGAAGGGCAAGCGGTCTGCGAGGTCTGACTTCGCATCCTTCCAGCCACCAAAGGCAAATGGTCTCTGATAACCATGGGGCGCCTCCTTGCGATAAGCATTCGGCCAAGAAGGCGTCGGCGCTTTCAGCGTCGCCCGATCGAACCGCGAGCTCGAATAGGAAGGCCAGCCCTTCCTGCACGGTAGCCCCTCCTTGTTCGATGAGCGTCAGGGCTTCCCCGGCTGCTTGCTTTGCTTGTTCCACGTTGATAGGTGCAAGTGCCGGAAGCATGTGTGCATGCAGCGCGACCCAGCGAGCGGCAGGGCTGGTGTCGCCACTCAAGAGCGCAGAAACATACTCCGGGTCAGCGGGCGCATCCAGCGGACGCTCTCCGCCACGAAGGTGGGCTCGAGCCAATGTCAGCGTGACATCGCTCCATGGTCGATCCATCAAGTCACACCAGGGGGCATGACGACCGTCGAGCTGACGCCTTGCCGCCGCCCGTGCTGAGGGATCGGCTTCCTGCCAAAGCAGCCACAAACGCTGGTGAAGCTTCAGTCGATCTTCGCCCATCCAAGCGCTGTCGACGAGCGGCAGCAAGTGCAGCAGTTCATTGGCCGTGCCAAACTGGCATGTTGTTTCCAACCAACTTGCCAGCGACTGGTGATGCGGGTACGCCCGCCTGGTTGTTTGCGTGAAGAAAGCTTCTCCATCCGTCGTGGCGACGTCATCGCGCAACGATTCGGGCGTCTGCATAGTGGTCCCGAAATGCTTCGCCGGTTGAAGAGCGCAAATTTGTAGTGTTGCCGTTCTCAGCGCGTCTGCTGAACCGTTCCCAGCTCTTCCTCAATTTGCATGAGCAGGCGCCCACAGGCGTCACCGTCTTGGTGATCAAACCAGTCGTTCAGCAATTGTTCCCGCGCTCGGCGGTGAGCCCCTGTCTGCCCCAGCTGGGGGCTGCGCAGCAAGTTGATGAGCGCCGCTGGGGTTTCTGCCATGGGACCAGGCAGGGTGGCCAGCTTGTCATCAAACAGCCGGCGCGACTTGCCTGTGTATGTTGCATGATCAGGCCGATACAGGAGGATAGGTCGCTTGACATGCAAGAAATCGAACATGATCGACGAGTAGTCCGTGATCAAGACGCTTGCTTGACCAAGCAGCGGATAGGCGTCTGTCCCTGGGGCAACGAAGTGCACGCCGGGCAGGGCGGCCCGTAGTTGGGGCAGCAAGACCTGCTCCACGGGATGTAGGTTCACGATAAGCACATCGCCTTGGCGCGACACCGTCTCGGCAATCTGGCCAAGGCCAGCGTCCATCAGCCAACGCCCTCGATCTGCGTCGCGAAAGGTCGGCGCGTACAGGAATACCCGCCTTCCCTTGGTCAGCATTGCCCGCGCGATGTTGTAGCTTGAACGGTCGGCATTGGTTAGATCGGCCTCGGTGGGCTCACGGTAGAGCACGTCGTTTCGTGGGTAGCCGATGGGGGCGTAACGCTCGAAAGAGAACCAGCGCCGCCACTCGGATTCACCTCTCGTGGTAGTGCCCACCATCCTGGCATAGCGTCCTGTCGTGGCAAGGACCCGGGCCAGGTGAGGCCCCAGGGAGCGCCCGGAGGGTAGGTTGCGCAGGCCAATTTCCTTGATCGATACGCCGTGCCAAAGCTGGATGTGTCGGGCGCCCGCCAGCAACGCGGCGGCGTACGGGTTGGGGTTGAGAAGGTGATCGCTGGTGATCAGCACGCCGGCTGATAGCGCCGCGTGCAGGTGATCCGGGGACCAGTTGGCATAGCTGGCAGGTAGGCAGCGACCGCCAAGGGATTCCACCTGGGCTTGCTGCTCGGCATGGTACGGGAGAAACCAACAATCAATGCCCAGTGCCTTCGCCCGCTCCCGAAGACCCAGCCACGCATATTTGACGTTGTCGCCGAAATACAGGGTGCCTGCAAAGACGATGCTGCGAGATTTCGGGTGCATGTGGGACACGTGGGTGAAGTCCCTGCACGCCTTTTCGAGCGCCAGGGACTGCTCGAGCTCCTTTACCTTGGTCTGCAGGGCCAGAAGCTGGGATGCAGGCGCTTCAGCGGCTTGCTTGACCTCCAGCACGGCAGAAACTATCTGTTCTATGGCCGCCTCCAGTTGCTGACTGTGGGCCTCCATCCGGGCCAGGCGAGCCGTCAACTCAGGCATCGCGTGGCCCACAACAGGTTCTGCATATTCAGCGGTCGCGTACATGGTGTCCTCCAATCGAGTGAAGTCTAGGCATCCGACCGAATCGAGGCCACCGGAACAACGCTGGAAGTGCCCCTCAGTTCCCTGGACAACCGCAGCGCTTGCTGCGTTTGCTGAACTCCGCCAATGCGTGTTCGCTGGCCTTGGCTGGGCTGGACTGGATGCTGTGCCTTCCCGAGCCCCTCGTGCAGCGCGTCTGGCAAGATATCGTTGACATTGAAAGGACCGCGAGCATGAAGTACCTCCCCAGCGCGGAAAGCAGGTCCATGGATCATGGAGAACAAGTTGGTCAGGTCTTCACTCGGCTGGCGCAGTTGCGCCGCGGTGTGGTCCTGGAAAGTGATCTGAAGACCATCGCAAGGCAGGGCTTGGACTGCTCATGTCGGATTCACGACCCCGATGGTCACCAACCACCGAGACGACTCGCTCGAGATCGCACATGCTGAGTGGGGTGTGGGTCAGGCATCAATGGATGTCGAGCCTAGTGAGCAGTTCCCGCGGCCAGGAAGCGGAATGCCGTGAGTCAGGATGGCTCGATCTCGTCCATCCATGACCTGGCTTCGCATCTGGCCCATGCCCGCCTTGGTGGCCTGGGGTGGTGGCTGGGCGGTGTTGATCGG
>JBDLQR010000136.1:0-7047 GCA_039800485.1 Pseudomonadota bacterium | reverse complement strand
CCACCGCTTCTTCCACGCCAATGATGCCGCCGCCATTCTGGGCCAGCGCAACGCGCGCGCCCTCTACCTGACGAGCCCCGGCTTCCCCGCGCAGTTGCATCACCAGTTCGTAGATTTGCCCGAGTCCGGTGGCGCCGATGGGATGCCCCTTGCACTCCAAGCCGCCGGAAGGGTTGACGGGGATGCGTCCGCCCAGCGACAGCTCCCCACGCTCCGCCGCCGGACCGCTTTCACCCAAACCACAAAGCTGCAGCGCTTCCACTTCGATGATTTCACCCATGGCGGTCGCATCATGGACCTCCACCACCGAAACATCCTCGGGGCCGAGGCCCGCCGCGGCATAGGCACGGTTCGCCGCGAGCCGGGTCACATGCTGCAGATAATCTTCCGGTGCGCGCGGGCTGCCGGTCTGCAGCACGCTCGCCAGCACTTTCTGCGCGCGCGAAGCACGACCTTGGAGGCGCTTCAGACCCTCCGCACTGCAGACCAGTGCCGCCGCGGCGCCATCACTCACGGGTGAGCACATGGGGAGCGTGAGCGGATAGGTAATGGGCGGGGCAGCGAGGACTTCATCCACCGTGAAAGGGCGCTGGTACTGGGCCAGCCGGTTATGCGTGGAGTGCTGGTGATTCTTGGCTGCGACCGCCGCGATCTGGCGTTGGGTGGTGCCGAAGGTCTTCATGTGCAGGCGTGAGAGCCCGGCATACACATCCATGAACACGCTGTAAGGACGCTCGGAGCGCGAGCCCGGTGGCTCGGCCACGCCTTCCCCCATCGCGACCAGTGTGTCCCGGTTCGATTCCGCCATGTGGACATCCCACGCCCCGTCGAAGGCACTGAACATGCGCGCCTTGTCGGTCGCGAACATCTTCTCTGCGCCGATGGCGAGCACGATGTCGGCCGCCCCGGCCCGTATGTAGTTCACCGCCAGGTGAAAGGCGGTCGCCGCCGTGGCGCAGGCATTCTCCACGTTCACCACCGGAATGCGCGCCAGCCCGCAGGCACGCAGGGCGATCTCGCCGCGCACCATGTCCTGGCCTTCCATGTGACCTTGCACACAGTTGCCGAAGAAGGCGGCCTCGATATCTTCCGCGACGGCGCCAGCGTCCCTGAGCACGCCCTCGAAGGCCTCTGCGGTGAGCGATTTGAGTGAACGCTCCAGATGCTTGCCGAAAGGCGTCATGCTGACACCGGCCACGAATACATCGCGCATCGAAAGCTTCCTCCAATGTGGGGTAGGGCGGTTCGGCACAAGACCGACCCGGCTCGGAATCATAGCCCTCAGCAGGCGGCCCGGTCGACGCAGCGGCCATGGGTGATTCGCGCTTCTGGCGCCAAAATGGCGACAATGCTAGAGTCGTGGCACTTTTACTCACCGGAGTCCTCGCATGGGTTCTCCAGCCGTCAAGCAAGATCGCATCGGCGCCCGTGTGCCGCGGGAGGTCTACGACACGCTCTGTCGCGCAGCCGAGCTCAGGGGTGCCACGGTCAACCAGTTTCTGGTTCAGGCCGCGCTCAAGGAGGCCCTGGAAGTCATCGCGCAGGAAGACATCATCCGCCTTGGCCCGCGCGACTGGGACTGGCTGTTGGCGCTGATGGACGAGCCGCCAAAACCCAATGCCAGACTGAAAGCGGCGCTCAAACGTTATCGCAAGGCCAGCGGGGATGATGCGAATCCTGCCTTTGAATGGCGACCATGATCGCGATTCCTTCGATTGCGGCCGAGTCGAACTCAACGACTGGTTGAAACGCATTGCCCGGCAGCATCAGGACAAGGGATTGTCCCGAACCTTTGTCGCTGCCCTGGACAACGCGCCGGCTCATCCTTGCGCCTATTACGCGCTCACGCTGGCAGAGCTCGAGCACAGGCACCTGCCGCAAGCCTGGCGCAAAAAACTCCCGCGCCGCATCCCTGCTGTGCGGCTAGGCCGTCTGGCCGTTGATCGGGCCTACCAGCGCAAAGGACTTGGCGAACTGTTGCTTGTGGATGCGCTCATGCGCGCGCGGCGGATTCATCTGGAAGCCGGCGGGATTGGTCTTTTCGTTGATGCGCTGGATGCTGGAGCTTCAGCCTACTACCAACGCTTCGGGTTCCAGGCAGCACCGGACAATCCACTCCTCTTGTTCCTATCGGCCAAAAGCCTCGGGCGGGACTGAGAAGCGTGCAGCACTCGGCAAAAAGGTCCAAGCGCCACCCGCCAGAGTGCAATAATCGCTGACCCATGAAGCAACCGGAGCCCACCCGAGTGCCAGCCCGTTTTCGCAGCCCCTCGGCGACGCGCACGCCGGCAGCGCCCGTCCCGGCCCCATCGCGCAGCGACCAAGGCCTCATCGGCGCCCGCCTGCGCGCATTACGCCAGCAACAGGCCCTCACCCTCAAAGAGGTGGCTGCTGTCACCGGCCTGTCGATGGGCCATCTGAGTCAGCTCGAACGTGATCTCGTCTCACCCTCGGTCAAGACCCTGCATGACATCAGCCGCGCACTCGGCGTGAACATTTCGTGGTTCTTCGAAGCTGACTCAGCAGGCAAACGGCTGGACCACTACGTGGTTCGTGCCGGCGCACGCCAACACATCAGCTTTGCCGGCGGGGTGGATGACTACCGGCTCGACTCAGCCGCTGTGCGCGACATCGGCCTGCTCTACTCCACTTTCGAACCCGGCGCCTCCAGCGGTGAGGCAGACTACACGCACGAGGGCGAGGAGGCGGGGCTGGTCCTGGCGGGTGCGCTGGAGCTCTGGGTAGACGGCGAGGCTGCGCTGCTCGGAGCAGGAGACAGCTTCAGTTTTCCCAGCTCGCGGCCTCACCGGTATCGCAACCCGGGAAACGAGCCAGCGGTTGTCATTTGGGCGATGACGCCGAGGAGCTACTGAGGCCGAGATCGCAACACAGTGATTTTCATATTTGGAAATCACCGACACCAAATATTGATTTATGAATATCTCTGGTCTACGGTCCAAACCTGAGCATGCGCAATGCACCGGTGTGCTCGCTCCAGCATTTGCACTCACCCCAGCGGACTATCCATGAGCAAAACCCTACCCTCCAGCGCACGCGTCGTCATCGTCGGCGGCGGTGTCATCGGCTGTTCGATCGCCTATCACCTCACCCAGCTGGGTTGGCGCGACGTCGTGCTGCTGGAACGCAAACAGCTCACCTGCGGCACCACCTGGCACGCGGCGGGACTGCTCACCACACTGCGCGACACCGAAGCGCAGACCAAACTCGCCAAATACACCCAGGAGCTCTATCGCCGCCTGGAAGCCGAGACCGGCCAGGCGACCGGCATCATCAACTGTGGTTCGGTTCAGCTCGCGATGACGCCAGACAAGGCCTTCGAGATGCGCCGTGGCTGCGCCATTGCGCGCAGTTTCGGGGTGGAGAGCCATGAGATTTCAGCCGCAGAGGTGAAAGCCATGTGGCCTCTGGCAGATGTTTCCGATGTGCAGGCCGCTTTCCATTTTCCGCACGACGGGCGCGTCAACCCGGCGGACGTGACCCAGGCGCTGGCCAAGGGGGCCCGCATGGGTGGGGCGCAGATTTTCGAGCACACCAAGGTGACGGGCGTCCTGCAGAAAGACGGCCGCGTAACGGGTGTGCAGACCGAACAGGGCGATATCACAGCCGAATTCGTGGTGAACTGCGCCGGCATGTGGGCGCGCGAATTCGGCAAGCTGGCTGGCGTGAATGTGCCACTGCAGGCGGCTGAGCATTACTACCTCATCTCGGAAGCCATCGAAGGCGCGCACCAGAAGCTACCCATCCTGCGCGACCCCGGTAACAGCGCGTACATCCGCGAGGAAGCCGGCAAGATCATGGTCGGGTTTTTCGAGCCCGTCGCCAAGCCGTGGGGGATGACCGGGATCCCTGAGGATTTCTGTTTCAACGATATCCAGGCTGACTGGGATCGCATGATGCCGGTCATCGAGAAATCCCTGAAACGCGTGCCCATCCTGTTCGATACCGGCATCAAGCTTTTCTTCTGCGGCCCGGAATCCTTCACACCCGATCACAACTACCTGATGGGCGAGGCGCCCAACCTGCGCAACTACTTCGTCGCCGCCGGCTTCAATTCACTGGGCATCCTGTCGGGTGGTGGCGCTGGCATGGTGATGGCCCACTGGATTACGCAGGGGCACGCACCCATGGACATGTGGACGGTGGATATCCGTCGCGCGCATGCCTGGCAGAACAACTCGCGCTATCTGCATGACCGCATCGTGGAATCCCTGGGCATCGGCTACCAGGATCACTGGCCCTTCCGCCAGTGGGAGACAGCGCGCGGCGTGAAGAAGAGCATCCTGCATGATCGCCTTGCAGCCGCCGGGGCCTGCTTCGGCGAATCCGCAGGTTGGGAGCGCCCGAACTGGTATGCGCGGCCCGGCCAGAAACCCGAATATGAGTATGCGTGGGGCCGCCAGAACTGGTTCCAGAACAATGCAGATGAACATCGCGCCGTGCGCGAGCGCGTGGGCGTTTTCGAGCAGACGTCTTTTTCCAAACTGCTGGTGCAAGGGCGGGACGCGGCACGTGTGCTCAATCGGGTGGCAACCGCGGAGATGGATGTACCGCCGGGGCGGGTGATCTACACCCAGTTCCTGAATACACGCGGCGGCATCGAGGCCGATCTCACCGTGAGTCGACTGGCTGAGGACAGGTTCCTCGTCATTACCGCCGCCTTCACCCATACGCATGTCGAGGCGCTCATTCGCAACAGCGTGCCAGCGGACGCCTTCTGTGTGGTGACGGATGTGTCAGGCAGCTGGTCCATGCTGAACCTCCAAGGGCCGGAATCGCGCGCGCTGCTGCAGCAGCTGAGTGACGATGATCTCTCGCATGAGGCTTTCCCCTTCGGCACCTGCCGCGAGATTCAGGTCGGCTACCAGTCTCTGCTGGCCATGCGCCTCACCTATGTGGGCGAACTTGGATACGAACTTTACGTTCCGACGGCCTTCACCCTGCCCGTGTACGATGCCCTGGTGGCAGCAGGCAAGGCCTTTGGACTGGCACACTGCGGGTATCACACGCTCAATTCCCTGCGCATCGAGAAGGCTTATCGCGAATGGGCGCATGACATCGGCCCGGAGGACACGCCGCTGGAGGCGGGGCTTGCCTTTACCTGCGCCTGGCAGAAGGCCGGTGGATTCACCGGCCGCGAGGCGCTGCTGGTGCAACGCGAGCAGGGCCTGCCCAAGCGCCGGCTGGTGCAGTTCCTGCTGGAGGATCCGGAACCCATCCTCCATCACAATGAACCTATCTACCGCGACGGTGAGCTGAACGGTTACACCACCTCCGCGATGTACGGTCATACCCTGGGTGCGGCGGTGGCCATGGGCTATGTCGTCAATCCGGATGGCGTGAGCGATGACTACGTCAACAGCGGCCACTATGAGATTGAACTGGGGAACCGGCGCCATGTGGCCCGGGCCTCCCTGAAGCCCCTGTATGATCCGACCAACAGCCGGGTGCGTCGCTGAGCGCAGGGAGTGATTCCCATCAGCGGCCCGGACAGAATCCAGAGAGCGAGGACACGAGCATGTGGCGAGTAGGCATAGACGTCGGCGGGACCTTCACCGACCTTTTCGCGTGGAACGAAGCGGATGGCCGCCAGGTGAGCTCCAAGGTGCTGACCACCCGCCCTGATCGCTCTCTGGGTGTACTGAATGCGCTGGAGGCCGCGGGTATTGCCTGCGCGGGTATTTCCTACCTGATGCATGGCACAACCACTGCCACCAACGCCTTGCTCGAGCGCAATTATCCGGATCCCGCCATGGTGACCACGGAGGGATTCCGCGACACCATCGAAATCGGCCGTCAGCACCGTGAGTTCCTCTACGACCCCTACCAGGTCAAGCCGCGGCCCATCATCAAGCGCCGCTATCGCTACACCATCAACGAGCGTACGAATGTCGCCGGTGAGACGGTACGTGAGCTGAACGAGGCAGACGCGCGCGAAATCGCGCGCAAGATCAAGGCCCATGGCATCAAGTCGGTGGCCGTGGCTTTCATCAACTCCTACAAGAACGGCGCGCATGAGTGTGCGATGCGCGACATCATCCAGCAGGAAGCGCCGGGCACCGCGGTGGTGCTGTCGCACGAGACACGACCGGTGTTCCGGGAACACGGGCGCTTCACCACGACTGCAATCCGCGCGGCGATGATCCCGGTGATGGAGGATTACTTCGAGCGCCTCGAAAACGCACTCAAGTCCCGCGGCTTCAAAGGTTCACTGCTGATCCTGAAGAGCTCGGGTGGCATCACCGGCGTGGACTATGCCCGCCAGCACCCGGAAGAACTCATCGAGTCCGGCCCCGCCGGCGGTGTGGCCTATGCAGCCTATCTCAGCAAGCTGCTCGGGCAGTTCCCCAACATCATCCATACCGATGTGGGCGGCACCAGTTTTGATGTCTCCATCGTCGAGAACGGCAAGGGTCTCATCACTCGCGATCACGAGATTGAATGGGAAATCCCCTGCATCGTGCCCATGCTCGACATCCACAGTGTGGGCGCGGGCGGTGGATCCATCGGCTGGATGGACGAGGGCGGCTCGCTCCGCGCAGGCCCGCGCAGCGCGGGTTCCAGTCCGGGCCCCGTGTGCTATGGCCTCGGCGGCACCGAACCGGCCATCACCGATGCCAACCTGCTGCTCGGACGCATCGAACCCACCTTGGGCGGCAAGATGCAGCTCGACAAGGCCGGCGCCGAGGCTGCCATGGAGCGACTCGCCGCGCAGATCGGTCTGTCCACGATCGAGACCGCCGACGGGCTCATCCGCATCGCGTGCGAGAACATGGCCCAGGCCGTGAAGAAGGTGCTGGTCTCGCGTGGACGCGATCCCCGTGACTTCATCCTCGCGAGTTTCGGCGGTGCCGGCGCCATGCATGCCTGCTTCGTTGCCGAGTCCATGAACATTCCCAAGGTCATCATGCCCATCCATGCGGGCGTGGCCTCCGCGTTTGGTGCCACGGCCATGGATCTGCGTCAGGATCTGGAAGCCTTCTACTTCTCCCCTGTGGCGGATGCGGATCTGGACACGGTCAACCGTCT
>JBDLQR010000135.1:0-10203 GCA_039800485.1 Pseudomonadota bacterium | reverse complement strand
CCGCGGCCGCCGAGCATCTGCATCTCGTTTGCCACGATTTCGGTGGTGTAACGCTCGGCGCCTTCCTTGTCCTGCCATTTGCGGGTGCGGATGCTGCCCTCGACATAGACCTGCGAGCCTTTTTTCAGGTATTCGCCGGCAATTTCGGCCAGGCGTCCGAAGAACACCACGCGATGCCACTCGGTGCGCTCCTGCATGTCGCCCGTTTCCTTGTCGCGCCAGGATTCGGCAGTGGCGAGCCGGATGTTGGTGATGGCACTGCCGCTGCCGCCGGTGGCGTAGCGTACCTCGGGATCCGCGCCGAGATTGCCGATGAGCATTACTTTGTTGAGTCCGCGGGCCATGGGTGTGGTCTCCTTGTAGGTGGTTGGAATGCAGCCTCCTTGCTGCGGGGGGAATTCTAACTCAGCTTTCCGCCGGTGCCGCGAGCGCGAGCAGGCCTTGCTGGGAGAGCACGAGCCAGAGCAGGGACAGCAGGGCGGCCGCACCGAAGACCCCATGGGTGCCGAACAGGCTGGCAGCCACCCCACCCGTCAATCCACCCAGGAAGGTCCCGGCAAACTGCCCTGTGGCGTAGGTACCCAGCGCCACCCCCTTGCTGGAGGCCGGCGCAGCCCGGGAGATCATGCTGGGCAGGATGGCTTCCAGGAAATTGAACCCTGCGAAGAAGAGGGTCAGAGACAGCAGAACGCCGCCAAAGGTGGCAGGGAGCAGCCACAGCATCAGTTCCGCCGCAACCATGAAACCAATGGAAACAGGAAAGAACCGGGCATCGATGCCCTTGCGATGGGAGCGCCCCAGCAACGGACCGATGATGACCAGCGACAGCAGCAAGGCGGGCAGGTAGAGCGTGTAGTGCTCGGCCTTGGGCAGGGCCAGATCCTGGACCAGCACCAGTGGAATGGAGACGAAGCTCGAGGCCAGTACCAGATGCAGGAAGAGCACGCCAAAGTACAGTGCCCGCAGGTGGTGTGAAGTCTCACTGGCCGGCGTGATGACAATGGCCTGCGGCGGAGGCGGGGTCGGCACCGCAAAGATGACCAGCAGCATGGCACCCACTCCTGCCACCGCGGCAGTGAGAAACACCCCTCGCAGGCCGAAGGCGGCATCGATGACAGGGCCGAGGACAAAGGCGAGCGAGAAGGCAGCACCGATGCTGATGCCGATGATGGCCATTGTCTTGGTGCGCTGATCCGGCCGCGTCAGATCTGCCGCCAGGGCCAGTGTGGCGCCAGAGACGGCGCCTGCACCCTGCAGGGTCCTGCCGATGATGACCGTGACGATATGCCCCGCGAAGGCCGCAACCAGGCCGCCCAGGGAAAAGATGGCGAGGCCGAAGGCGATGACCGGCTTGCGCCCGGCCCGATCCGACCAGCGTCCGAACGGGATTTGCAGCGCGGCCTGGGAAAAGCCGTAAAGACCCAGTGCCAGACCCACCAGCAATGGTGTGGCCCCGGGGAGCTCATCTGCATACAGCGCGAGCACCGGCAGCACCATGAAGAGCCCCATCATGCGCAGGAACAGGGCCGCGGAAAGCGCAAAGGCGGTACGACGCTCAAGGGGCGTCATGGCATCGGTTGAGGACACGGGGGATTCTGACTTTGCCGCGGGTGACTGTGTGCCCGTATAGTACTCGTTTGCCGTTTCCCCCCGCCACTCCGGACAGGGCGGATGCGGCATGCATCCCGGCTGCCGAGGCCGATTCCCAGGACGCTTCATTACACAGGATTTCATCGCGATGGATACCATCCACCTGCGTGGTGCACGCACCCACAACCTGAAGAACATCGATCTCGATCTGCCGCGCGACAAGCTGATCGTGATTACCGGGTTGTCCGGCTCCGGCAAGAGCTCGCTCGCTTTCGACACGATCTACGCAGAGGGGCAGCGGCGCTACGTGGAATCCCTCTCCGCCTACGCGCGTCAGTTCCTCTCCATGATGGAGAAGCCTGACATCGACCACATCGAGGGTTTGTCACCGGCCATCTCGATTGAGCAGAAGTCGACATCCCACAATCCGCGCTCGACGGTGGGAACGATTACCGAGATTTACGACTATCTGCGCCTGTTGTTCGCGCGCGTCGGTGAGCCGCGCTGCCCTGATCATGACGAAGTGCTGGAAGCGCAGACCGTCTCGCAGATGGTTGACCAGGTCCTCGCGCTGCCACTCGAGACACGCCTGATGATCCTCTCGCCCGTGGTGAAGGGGCGCAAAGGCGAACATCAACAGATTCTGGAACAGCTCGCCCGTCAGGGCTTCGTGCGTGCGCTGGTGGATGGTCAGCTGGTGATGCTGGACGATCCGCCGAAGCTTGCACTGAACAAGAAGCATGACATCGATGTGGTGGTGGACCGGCTGAAGGTGGATCCGGAGAACCAGTCCCGCCTCGCAGAGTCGTTCGAAACGGCGCTCAAACTGGGTGAGGGCGTGGCGAAAGTCCAGCTGGTGGATGATCCCAAGGCTGCCGAGCTGCTCTTTTCGGCGAAGTTCGCCTGCCCGCAATGCGGATACAGCATCAACGAACTGGAACCGAGGCTTTTCTCCTTCAACAACCCGCATGGTGCCTGCGCCAAGTGCGATGGCCTCGGGGTCATCCAGTTCTTTGATCCGCAGCGAGTGGTGGAGCGGCCGGAGGTGAGTCTGCCGGCCGGCGCCATCCACGGCTGGGACCGTCGCAATGCCTACTACTACCAGCTCATCTCAGCGCTCTCTGCGCACTTTGGCTTTGAGCTCGATACTCCGTTCAAGGCGCTGACGCCGGCAGTCCAGAAAGCCATCCTGCATGGCAGCGGCAAGGAAGAGATCGCCTTCACCTATCTCACGTCCGGTGGGCGCAGCTATACCCGCAAGCATCCGTTTGAGGGGGTACTGCCCAACATGGAGCGGCGCTACCGCGAAACGGAGTCCAACCTCGTGCGCGAGGATCTGGCGCGGTTCCTGGGATCCAAGCCTTGCCCCGAGTGCGAAGGCACACGACTGACTCGGGCGGCTCGCCATGTACTGATCGCCGGCCATGCCATCGCAACGCTCACCGCGATGCCGATCGGTGACGGGCTCGCGTTCTTCGCGAGGCTGGAGCTGCCGGGCAAACGCGGCGAGATCGCCAGCAAGATCCTGAAGGAAGTCACCTTGCGCCTGCAGTTCCTCGTGAACGTAGGGCTGGATTACCTCACGCTGGATCGCAGCGCCGACACGCTCTCCGGTGGCGAAGCGCAGCGTATCCGACTGGCGAGCCAGATTGGCGCCGGGCTGGTGGGGGTGATGTACATCCTCGATGAACCCTCGATAGGACTGCATCAGCGCGACAACGAGCGACTGCTCGACACCCTGCGTCACCTGAGGGACATCGGGAACACCGTCATCGTGGTGGAACATGACGAGGACGCCATCCGACTGGCCGATCATGTCGTCGACATGGGGCCAGGTGCTGGCGTGCACGGCGGCCAGGTGGTCGCTGCCGGAACACCGGCTGAAATCGAGGCCAGCACCGCTTCCCTGACCGGGCAGTATCTCTCGGGCCGGCGCAAGATCGCGGTGCCTGCGCGGCGCACGCCAACCGATCCTGCGCGCACGATGAAACTGCTGGGCGCGCGTGGCAACAATCTGCAGGGCGTGGATCTGGAGATCCCGTGCGGACTCATGACGTGTGTGACCGGTGTCTCCGGCTCGGGCAAGTCCACGCTCATCAACGACACGCTCTATCACCTTTGCGCACGGGAGCTGAATGGCGCAAGCCTGGAACCCGCACCTTATGAGCGGCATGAGGGCTTGCAACATCTCGACAAGGTCGTGGACATCGACCAGAGCCCCATCGGGCGCACGCCGCGCTCGAACCCTGCGACCTATACCGGCCTGTTCACGCCGATACGGGATCTCTTCGCAGCAGTGCCCGAAGCCCGGACCCGTGGCTATCAGCCGGGGCGCTTCAGCTTCAACGTCAAGGGCGGACGCTGCGAAGCATGTCAGGGTGACGGGGTCATCAAGGTCGAAATGCATTTCCTACCCGATGTTTATGTCGCCTGTGATGTCTGCAAGGGCAAGCGCTACAACCGCGAGACGCTGGAAATTCTCTACAAGGGCAAGAACATCAATGAAGTGCTGGACATGACGGTGGAGGAAGCCTGCGGCTTCTTCTCTGCCGTGCCGAGCATCGCGCCCAAGCTTCAAACATTGATGGACGTCGGCCTGTCTTACATCACGCTCGGCCAGAACGCGACGACCCTGTCCGGTGGAGAGGCGCAGCGCGTGAAGCTCGCCCGTGAACTTTCCAAGCGCGACACGGGCAAGACGCTTTACATCCTGGATGAGCCGACCACCGGGCTGCACTTCTACGACATCGAGCAACTGCTGAAGGTGCTCCACAGGCTGCGCGATCACGGCAATACGGTGGTGGTGATCGAACACAATCTGGACGTGATCAAGACCGCCGACTGGCTGGTCGACCTGGGGCCGGAAGGAGGCAGTCGCGGTGGGCGCATCATCGCAACCGGTACGCCGGAGACCATCGCGCAGCATCCGGAAAGCCACACCGGACACTTCCTTGCCCCGCTGCTTGGCCTGACTTCCTCTCGTCGTCAGGAAGTGGCCTGATCGTCCCCTCAGATTGAAATCTGCAGCCCGGCAAACCCCGCGTAGACGAGCACGATCAAGGCCTGCATCTGCAGGCTCAGCACTGAAAAACTGGCAGTTCCGGCGGCCGCATGGGGGCGTCCCAGACGTTCAGCGAGCCATACGGTGAGCAGCAGCACGGCTACCACCGAGGGGCCAGGCACGAGCAGTGCGCGCGACATGAAGAGATAGTCGCGCAGGGCCGAGAAAATCAGGACACAGCAGCTGAGCGTCCACAGGGACAGCACATGCCCCGTGTAGCGGTTGCGCAGTCCCGGCGTGAGCATTGCAAGCAGGCAGGCGACCCAGACCGCACCCCACCCCGGATTCAGACTGGTCTCGCGGAGGAGGCTGAGGAGATCGGGGGCGACACGCAAACCGAAGGCTGCGGGATAGGTGAGCATCACCAAGGTGCTGCACAGCGCCAGGCAGTACAGCCCGCCCTTGAAGCTGATGCCGATGCTGCCCAGCGCTGCCCGGTGAACCGGGCTGCAGCACAGCAGGTAACCGACCACCCATGGCCAGAGTCGGCTATCGAGCAGATTTTCGAGCAGCGGCATCGGATGTCCGTGGCGAGAGTCAGGTGGCACTTTACCGCGCGACCCTTGGCCCGGCATCCCCACTCGTGCCCCGGATCGTGAAGGCGGGTAAGATTCACGCGCCCCGCAACCCCCGATTCATGGAGCACGAATTCATGTCCGCCCTCATCTGTGGTTCCTTTGCCTACGACAACATCATGGTGTTCCAGGACCATTTCCGGAATCACATCCTCCCGGACAAGATTCACATCCTCAATGTGTCGTTTCTGGTGCCACAACTGCGCCGCGAGTTCGGAGGCTGCGCGGGCAACATCGCCTACAACCTGAAGCTCCTGGGTGACGAGCCCGTTCCGATGGGTACGGTGGGTATCGATTTCGCGGCCTATGCGGAGTGGATGGATCGCTGCGGTGTGAATCGTGCCCATGTGCGCGTGGTGCCGGGCACTCTCACGGCCCAGGCCTTCATCACCACGGATCTGGATGACAACCAGATTACCGCCTTCCACCCGGGCGCCATGGAGCACTCCGCGGACAACCGCGTAGCGGATGCAAGCGGCATTTCCATCGGCATCATTGCGCCGGATGGACGCCAGGGCATGATTGAACATGCGGCACAGTTCAGTGCGGCCGGGATTCCTTTCGTCTTTGATCCGGGCCAAGGCATGCCCATGTTCAATGGCGACGATCTGAAGGCGTTCATCGCCAAGGCCACGTGGGTCACGGTCAATGACTATGAATCCCAGCTCATGCAGGAACGCACCGGCTGGACGCTGGAGCAGATAAGCCAGCAGGTGGAGGCCCTCATCGTTACCCGCGGTGGAGAGGGTTCGCACATCTACACGCGAAGCGGACGGCTGGAGATCCCTGCTGCCAAGCCCGCGGCCGTGGTCGATCCAACAGGCTGTGGCGACGCTTACAGGGCGGGCCTGCTTTACGGCTTGACCCGCAAAATGGACTGGGCAGTGACCGGGCGCATCGCCTCCCTGATGGGCGCGATCAAGATTGCCCACGCGGGGACCCAGAATCATCGCTTCACCCGGGCGGAGTTCGCAGCGCACTACGAGGCTGCCTTCGGGACTGCGCTGAAGTGGTGATGCGACTCTCCAAACACTGAGTCTCGCGCGGGAGAAGTTCCTGCGCATGACCCGGAAGATGCATTCGGCCGGGTAGCCACTCCCACCCGGACCGGGACGCCATGCACGCTGGTGCGAACGGGCAGACAGTTCTGCCCCTCTCGCTACGGAAGGCTGCATGGACGCTACACCTGATTCCGGTCTGCAAGCCCTGTTACTGCTGGCGCGTCTGCACGGGATTTCCGTGCCACTGGCAACTGCCGGGCGCTGGCCGGCAGGCGACTCCGCACCGTGCTCTGCGACTGATCTGCTGCGGATCGCGCGCGGACTGGGGCTCAAGGCTTCCCTGCGCACGCTGCGCTGGTCCACGCTGTCCCGAATCCCGCTGCCGGCATTGGTCGAATTGCGTGGCCGGGGCTATTGGCTGCTGGCGGGGCTGCGCACGGAAGAAGTCCTTCTGCGCGGTCAGCAAGGCGAACTGACCCGCATGGCGCGGGCGCCGTTCACCGCAGCCTGGACCGGCCGGGTCCTGGTTGCCACCCCGCAGACAGGTGCGACGTCGCGGCCCACCGGGTTTGCCTGGTTCTGGCGTCACCTGAGCCCCTCGCGCGGGGCGCTGCTCGAAGTGTTGCTGCTTTCCTTGTGCCTGAATCTGCTCGGGCTGGTGCCGCCCTTGGTGTTTCAGACCGTCATCGACAAGGTCCTGGTTCATCACGCCTGGGCCACCCTCGATGTGCTCTGTGCGGGGCTTGTGCTCGTCACGCTGTTCGAAGCGATCGCAGCCATGCTCCGGCCGCGACTCCTTGCGCATGCGAGCAGTCGACTCGATCTGCGCATGGGCCTCGACCTGTTCGAACATCTGATGCGGGTGCCGCTGGCCTATCACGATGCACGTCGGGTGGGTGACACGCTCGCGCGGGTGCGCGAGCTTGAGCACATCCGAAGTTTTCTTGCCGGCACCGTGCCGACCATCCTGCTCGATCTGCTGTTCGTGATTTTCTTCTGCGCAATGCTCGTGGCGTGGAGTCCCCGTTTGAGTCTGGTGGTGTTCTTGTCCTTGACCGTGCTTGTGCTGCTGGTGGCACTCCCGGCACCAGTCCTGCGCGCGCGCATCGAGCAGCAGTTCACCGCTGCCGCAAATCTTCAGGCGTGCCTCGTGGAGACGCTCGGCAATATGCGTGTCGTCAAAGCGACAGCGCTCGAGGACCGGCAGACAGGTCGCTGGGCTGAATTGTCAGCCTTGGCCATCCACGCCGGGCTGCACACCAGCCTGCTGGCCAGTCCGGTGGCACAGCTCACTGCATCCCTGCAGAAGGTCATGGGCGTGGTGCTGCTCTGGTTCGGTGCCCGCTCAGTCATCGAAGGGCAGCTCACGGTAGGGGAGCTGGTCGCCTTCAACCTGTTCGCCGCGCGCGCGACACAACCCTTGCTGCGCATGGCGCAGGCCTGGCAGGAGTGGATGCAGATCAGGGTTTCCATGCAGCGCGTGGACGAACTGCTCAAGGTCCTGCCTGAACCGGGCACCTCTCAGGCACGGGAATCACCCAGGCTGCAGGGCGCAGTCCGCTTCGAGCGCGTGAGCTTCCGGTACGCCCCGGAGCAGCCACTGATTTTGCGCGACGTGGATTTCCGGATTGGGCCCGGCGAGATCGTGGCCATTGTCGGGGCCTCCGGATCCGGCAAGAGCACACTCGCGACCCTGCTGCAGCGCCTGTACCTGCCAAGCCAAGGGCGCATCTTCATCGATGATCGGGATGTTGCAAGCGTCGACGGAGCCGCGCTGAGGCGGCAGATGGGTGTCGTGACACAGGATTCGAGGCTGTTCAATCGCACCATCCGCGAGAACATCGCGATCCGCGACCCGACGTTGCCCTTGGAAACCATAGTCGCAGCCGCGCGGGAGGCGGGTGCGCATGAGTTCATCGCGAGCCTGCCGTCAGCCTACGACACCATGGTCAGTGAACAGGGTGTTTCGTTGTCTGGCGGGCAGGTGCAAAGGATCGCGCTCGCCAGAGCCTTGATCTCCCGACCGGCCATTCTGGTGCTCGATGAATTCACGAGCGCGCTCGATGCCCTCACCGAGAACTTCCTCACAGCGCAGCTGCCCGTGCTCGCGCGGGGACGCACGGTCATTCTGGTGACTCACCGTGAAGCGCTGGCAGCCCTCGCCGATCGGGTGCTGGTGCTCGAGGATGGCTGTCTCGTCCAGCAGGGTCGGCCTGAATTGCTGGCAAGGCTCTCCGGGCCCTACCAGCGCCTCTGGCAGCGGGCAGCCTTGCGCTGAGCAGACGCCTTGGAGCACCCACGATGCACGAACGCAAGCTCGAACCCCACATCGACTCCGGCACTGGCCATGACACCGCGGCGCATGTGCGGGCGGAAAACACGCTGGCAGACGCTGCCGCGCTGCAGTGGGCGACCCCGCGTGCGTGGCAGGTGACAGCCTGGTTGCTGCCGCTGTTGTGTCTTGCGGCATTCGGCTGGAGCTGGTTCGGGTGGGTGGATGTGGTGGCCATCGCGACTGGCAGGACTGTGCCCTCAGGCCAGGTGAAACACGTGCAGGCTGCGGAGCAGGCGCGTGTGAGACGGATTCATGTGCGCGAGGGGCAGGCAGTGGCCGCCGGGCAGCTGCTGGTCGAATTCGAGGACGAGGCTGCGACGGCAGACATGGCGCGTTTCGATGAACAGATGCTCGCCCTGCAGCTCGACAGGATGCGCCTGGAGGCCCTGATTGCGGGTCGTTGGCAGGACCAGGGTGCTCTCGAGATCCCGCAGCTGCTGGCGCGGCGCATCGCACCGGCGCTTCTTGAGCTCCACCATCGTCGTGTGCTGGAAGAACGCATCGCGATCACGACTGTCCTCTCGGGCCTGGAGGCCGAGATTCGCGAGAGCATGGCCAACGCCCGGGTCGTCGCCAGTGAGATTGCAGAGCTGGAACAGACCTTGCCCTTGGTCGAGGAGAACGCTCATGCCTACGGCACGCTGGCGGCACGCGGTACCGTGGCACGCGTGGAGTGGCTGGCTCTCGAGCGCGAAAGGATAGCGACAGACAATCGACTCACGGCAGCGCGTGCTCGCGGCGAAGCCTTGGCGGCAAGCTTGCAGGCTCATGCAGCGCGGCGACAAGCCAGCATCACCCAACATCGCCAGCGCTGGCTTGCCGAGCTGGCTGACGTCGAGGGTCGCCTCGCCGCGACAGAAGAGGATCTGGCCAAGGCGCGGGCGCGCCATACCTTGCGCAGGGTGGAAGCTCCCGTGGCCGGCAGTGTCCAGCAGCTGGCCCTGCATACCGCAGGTGCCGTGGTGGCGCCCGCCCAGGTGATCATGATCATCGTTCCACGCGACACTCCGCTCGAGATCGAGGCGAGAATCGAGAACCGGGACATCGGTTTCGTCCACCCGGGACAGGCGGCCATCGTCAAATTCGAGACCTGGGATTTCACACGCTTCGGTCATGTCTCAGGCAAGGTTTCTGCGGTGTCGCCCGATGCGATCATGGGCGACAAGGAACCTCCGTGGTATCTCGCCAGGATTCGGCTGCCGGCGCAGCCTCGCTCCAATCTTGGACGGGTGCTCGCGGTGCGCCCCGGGATGCTGGTGCGGGTTGAGGTCAGGTTGGGCCGCCGTCGCCTGCTCGACTTCCTGTTGAGCCCCTTGCAGCGCTACCGCGACGAAAGCGCCCGCGAACGCTGAGCACTCGCGTGCCTTGGGTGTAGACTTCCGGCCTCCATCCCAGCCCGGAGGCGTGTCTCGTGTTGAATGAACAGCAGCGCATGATGGTCGAAAGCGCCCGACGTTTCGTGGACGAGCAGATCATCCAGCCGCGCCTGGATCAGGCTCTGGATCGCAGTGCCGAGTTTCCCCATCAAATCATGAAGGGGATGTGGGAGCAGGGGCTGCTCAATCTGGAATTTCCGGAAGATGTCGGCGGTGCAGGCCTGTCCTGCCATGACCATGTGCTGGTGCTGGAGGAAATCAACTA
>JBDLQR010000134.1:0-3646 GCA_039800485.1 Pseudomonadota bacterium | reverse complement strand
GCCTATGACGGTCGCTTCGAACTGCTGCACGAGCCCGTTGCCGGGTTTACCGGCGTGTTCGGCGTGCAGCTGCAGGACCGCGATTTCGCGGCCTTGGGCGAGGAGGCCTTCGTCCCCGAATCGAGCCAGCGGTCAGTGGCCGGATTCCTGGTCGAAGAGCGTGATTTCGGGGCCTTCCACGCCGAGCTCGGCCTGCGCTTCGAGCACAACGAGGCGGAAGACCTGGAGCGAGGGCTCAGCGCCGACTTCGACGTCCATGCTGTTTCTGGCGGACTCAACTACGCCTACACGGAAGGACACGAGCTCGGGTTTTCGGTGACGCATGCAGGGCGGGCGCCTGCCATCGAAGAACTCTTTGCCGGAGGTGCGCATCTCGCCACCAATACTTACGAAATCGGCAGTGCCGATCTGGACGTGGAGACATCAACCAATCTTGATCTCTACTGGCGCCGCACTGTGGGCGCATGGGCGCTTACGCTAGGTTTCTTCTACAACGACATTGCGGACTACATCTATGCCGCGGAGCAGGATCTCAATGACGATGGCGTGGCAGACCGGGTGGAAGAAGACTTTGCGGAGACCGGTGAAGTCGTCGATGAAGAAGACGCACTGCTGCTGGTGGTGCAGGATCAGCGTGACGCGCGCTTCTGGGGCTTCGAGCTTGAGTCCAGACTGACCCTGTTCGACGATGCCAGGGGGGCCTTGCAGTGGCGCCTGTGGAGTGATTACGTGGAAGCCCGCTTCCGTGATGGCGATCGCATTCCGCGTATTCCTGCCCTGCGTTTCGGCACCGGACTGGAATGGCAGCGTGACGCCTGGAGTGCGGATGTCCGGTTGACCCGCGTGGCGGATCAGAACCGCACCGCAAGCCTCGAAACGCCCACCAACGGTAACACGGTGCTGGATGTGGGGGTGGAGTACACCTTGCCGCTGGCGGGTGAACGCGCACTGGTACTGTTCGCCCGCGGCAACAATCTGCTGGACGAAGAAATCCGCCGCCACGCCTCTTTCCTGAAGGATCAGGCGCCCATGCCGGGCGCCAGCGGCCTGCTGGGCTTCAGGTGTCTTTTCTGAGCGATTGATTCATGCGCCGGAGAATCTCGTCGAGGATCTCCGGTCGGGTGGCAAAGTTCAGCCGTACGAAACCCCGACCTTCCTCACCGAAGGCCGGGCCCTCCGACAACGCGACCTTGGCGTGCTTCAGGAAGTGCCGTTGCGGCTCCTCGGGCAGACCCATGCCGCGAAAATCCAGCCAGGCGAGATAGGTGGCCTCCGGTGGCGTGTGCCGCACACGGGGCCAGTGCTGCGCCACGAAGTCAGCAACCTGTGCCCGGTTTGCGCGCAGCGCAGCGAGCGTTTCCTCCAGCCAGGCATCCCCCTCCGTCCAGGCCGCGCGTGCGGCCGCCATACCGAGCACGCTGCGCCCACCGCGCACATGGGCGGGCAGGTGATTGAAAGCGCGCGCCAGAGCCGGACTCCCGAAGACTCCGGCTGCGAGACACAATCCCGCCACATTGAACGGCTTGCTGGGTGAAGTGAGCGTGAGTGTGCGCGCGGCAATTTCCGGGGACAAGGAAGCGAATGGAATGTGCGGACGTTGATCGAGCATCAGGTCGGCGTGGATCTCATCGGAGATCACCCGCAGATCGTGGCGCAGTACAAGCTCTGCCAGGCCTTCCAGCTCCTCTTTGGTGAAAGCACGCCCCGAGGGATTGTGTGGGTGACACAGCAGCAGGATCCGGGTGCGTGCATCTATTGCGTCTGCCATGGCCTGCAGGTCCACACGGTAGCCGGCTGGCGTTTCCGTCAGCGGACAGGGGACGCACCGGCGACCGGTTTCCTCCACGGATGACAGGAAGGGCGGATAGACGGGGGTCTGGACGATCACGCCATCTCCGGGCTCGCTCAGGGTAAGCAGCGCGAGATAAATGGTCTGGACCACATCGCTGAAGAATTCGACCTGGTCCGGCTTGATGTCCCAGTCATAGCGCCGCAGGGCGCGCGCGCAGAAAACCTCGTTGAGTCCGGCGTCGGCATAGGACTGTGGGTAGCCGAGTTCCCCGCGGCCAATGACCGTCTCGAGTGCGGCCTGGATACAAGGCGCAATCCCGAAATCCATGTCGGCAATCCAGGCAGGGATGACATCCGGTGGGTAGGCGCGCCATTTGATGCTCTGGCGCTGCCGCAGTTGATCGAGCGTGGAAATCCCGGTGTGCGTCAAGACGGATACTCCCGTGGTTTATTGACGATAGGTCCAGCGGAGCAGGGCATCGCCCAGCGCATGTCCTGCCTGGGTGGGGCCATTCAGAAAAAACACCACCACGAACCTGCGGCCGCTCGCGGCGCGAACATAGCCCGCCACTGCAGACACACTGTTGAGGTGACCACTCTTCAGGTGCATCCAACCCTTTTCGGGCGCCTCTCGCAAGCGCTTGCGGAGTGTGCCGTCGATGCCCGCAATGGACAGGGAGGCGACGAACTCCGGCATGTATCGGCTGTGCCAGGCATGAATCAGCACCTGCGACAGGGTATGCGCAGTGATTCGGGTCTCGCGCGACAGTCCCGACCCGTTCTCGAGCACCAGTCCTTGCGTGGAAATCCCGTGGATGTCGAGGTAGTTGCGCGCCGCCTGCGCCCCCTGCGCGAGCGTATGCGGCGGTGGGCCCGCCTGCGCGCCCAGGCTGAGCAGCAGGGAATCCGCCATCGCGTTGTTGCTCCACTTGTTCAAGGGGCGGATCACTTCCGCGAGTGGGGGCGAAAAACCCACGGTCAGTCGTCGCGCGCCGGGCGGGTTTGCTGCGCGACGGACACCGCCCGAAAAGACACCACCCCACTGTGGCCAGAGCCGCGTGAACAGGGCATGCGCGTAAGCCTCGGGTGTCATGAAGCTGCGCGGCAGAGACTGTACGCCGCACGCCCGCGCGTACTCACCTTCCAGAATCACGGTCTCGGCCGTGACGGGATCAGGGACGGTGACCCTGATTCCATTCACGCCCCTGCACGCGCCTTGGGTCAATGTCACCCGGTTCTGCAGACGAAAGGTCGGCAGTGCCGGCAGAGTGCTCACCTCAAGCGCATGCTTGCCGGGCGTGAACACCAGCGTCACCGCCTTGAAGTTCACCTGCGCCGCATTCGGCAGTACGTTGTAGAGGCGCCATGGTTGGCCATCAAAGTCACCGGCCTGCCGCGCAGGAGGTGCGAAATGGGTATCGTCGATCAGGAGGTCGCCGCGAATCTCACGCAGACCTGTACTGCGCAACTGGCCTAGCAGCTTCCAGAAGTTCTCCTCGGTGAGCCACGGATCCCCATGACCCTTCAACAGCAGATCGCCTTCGAGCACGCCCTCCCTGATCGGGCCGAGCGCGTAAAACTCCGTGCGCCAGACGTGGGACGGGCCGAGAGCGTCCAGCGCGACGAAGGTTGTCAGCAGCTTGATGGTGGAGGCTGGATTGCGCGGCGTGAGCGGATTCAGACTGAAGAGCGGCGTCGTGGTCCCGACTTCCTGCACGATCACGCTCAAGGCGTTCTCGGGGACCTTGTAGCGCTGGGCGAGCGCTGCCAGCGGGTTGGCAATCGCAGCCGATGTGCCGGGGACGGCGGCCGGGGCCGTCGGCATCCAGCACAGGATGCCGACCCAGAGCAGGAG
>JBDLQR010000133.1:0-5299 GCA_039800485.1 Pseudomonadota bacterium | reverse complement strand
GAGCGTGGGTGTCAACACGCAATCACATTGGGTGAAGACCTGATCCGCCTGGTGCTTGAGCGTCTGTAACCGATGTTGTGCGGTGAAGAGCTCAACCGCGCGACGATCACGACCGGCGCCGATGATTTCCCGCGTGACAGGAAACAAGGCGTCCGGGTGATTTTCGATGAAGCGTTCGATGGCCGTGTACCGTTCGCTCACCCAGGGCCCCTCGTAGAGCAGGCGCGCAGCTTCGAGGAATGGGCTGAAGTCGAGGGTGACTTCCTCTCCGCCCAGGGCCTGCAGACGGGCACGGGCGGCCGCAAACAGACGGGGTGCCTCGGTGTCGCCGAAGAATTCGAGCTGCCGCGGCACGCCATAGCGGAACGAGGCACCTGCGAGCCGCAAGGGCCGGCCCCCACGGGACCAGGGATCCTCCGCGTCATGCGCGGCGGCACAGGCCAGAAGCGTCGCGGCATCTGCTGCGCTGCTCGCAAAAATGGACACGCAGTCCAGTGACTGGCACGCCGGCAAGACCCCGCGGAGACTCAACAGACCGCGCGTCGGCTTGACACCGATGAGCGCATTGAGCGCCGCCGGCACTCGTCCCGAGCCTGCCGTGTCCGTGCCGAGTGCAAAGCTGACCAGCCCTTTGGCGCAGGCCACTGCGGATCCGCCACTGGAGCCACCTGAAACATAATCCGGATTGAAGGCATTGCGGGTGGCGCCAAAGGGCGAACGGCTCCCGACGAGGCCGGTGGCGAACTGATCGAGGTTGGTCTTGCCGATGGGGATGGCACCCAGCGCGAGCAGTCTCTCCACCACGAACGCAGAACGTGTGGGCACGTATGCGTACTCGGGGCAGGCTGCCGTGGTTGGCACACCCGTCAGATCGATGTTGTCCTTGATCGCGAAAGGCACCCCGTAAAGCGGCAAATCAGCGGGATTGGCCTGCGCCAGCGCATCAAGCCAAGGGGCTCGTTCGGCGGCCGTCAGGCGATGGATCCAGATGTTGTCATCTGAACACGCCTCGGCCCGCGCATCGATCAGGGCGCACAGGCGGTGCGGGTCCAGCGTTCCCGCTGCATAGGCAGCGCGCAGGGCATTCAGTGAAAGGTCCATGAGTCGCTCCTCAATCTGCCGCCATCACGAGCAAAGTCCGCCCCGGCAGCACCTGGGTGCCGGGTTCAACGCACAGACGTACGACCCGTCCCGATGTCTCGGCCAGCACCGCAATTTCCATCTTCATGGCTTCGAGCACCGCGAGCGGGTCACCTGCCTGCACCCGATCTCCCGGCTGCACCTTGAGTTGCCAGACATTGCCATGGACGTGGCTCTCCACCGCCACTTCGCCGTCCTCCAGCATCACTGCCTCTGGCCCGCTCGCCACAGGGGTGTCCAGCGGATCCGCCACCTGGGCCAGGCCTGCGGCCTGCCAACGCTCGCGCTCAGCCTCGAAGGCAGCCTGCTGGCGCGCCTTGAACGCGCCAATGGAAGCGGACTCCCGGGTCAGGAAATCGTTGTAACGGGCGAGGTCGAAGGTGCTTTCTTCGATCCGCAGGCGGTACCGGCCCAGTGGGAAATCCCGCCTTATCTCGGCCAACTCGTCTGCGCTCACGGGGAAGAAACGGATCTGATCAAAGAACCTCAGCAGCCATGGCTGGGTGAATTCCGGCGTGCTGCGGTGACGGTTCCACATCTGCAAGGTGCGGCCGACGAACTGGTAGCCGCCCGGCCCCTCCATGCCGTACACACACAGATAGGATCCGCCGATGCCGACGGCATTCTCCGGTGTCCAGGTGCGTGCCGGGTTGTACTTGGTGGTCACCAGCCGATGACGGGGATCGAGTGGCGTGGCGACAGGTGCGCCCAGATAGACATCGCCCAGCCCAAGCACCAGATAACTGGCAGAGAACACGATGTCCTTCACCTCGTCCTCGGAGGCCAGGCCATTGATGCGGCGGATGAACTCGATATTGCTCGGACACCAGGGCGCATCGGGGCGAACCGACTGTGTGTATTTCTCGATCGCGAGCCGGGTACTCGGATCATCCCAGGACAGCGGCAGGTGCACGATGCGGCTCGGCACCACCGTGCTGGCCGAGGCATCGAGCCCTGCCTCCACCTCATGCAATGCGTGCAACAGCGCCTCGCGGTTCAGGGTATGCGGGTCGTAATGCACCTGCAGGGAGCGAATCCCGGGCGTGAGATCGAGGATTCCCGGCAGCGCCAGGTTTTCCAGCGCCCGCAGCAGTGCCTGCACCCGGAAACGCAGATTCACATCAAGCACCTGCTCGCCATACTCGACCAGCAGGTAGCGATCACCCGCGGGACGGTACGCAACACCCGTAGGATGTTCCGCTGCAGTTCGCTGAGTGATCACTGGAGAACCGACAACAGGCACGCGGGCGGTGGTCGCGCTACCCGCTCTGAGCTCGCGGATGGCCTCAGCGCGATCGGCTTCCAGCCGTACGGCCTCAGCCGGGGCAACGGCCACAAAGCGCAGCTTGTCACCGGGGCGCAGTTGTCCGAGCTTCCAGCGGTCGGCCGCGATGACCGTCACCGGACAGACAAACCCGCCGAGGCTGGGACCATCGGGCCCAAGGATCACCGGCATGTCACCGGTAAAATCCACGGCGCCTATGGCATAGGCATTGTCGTGAAGATTGGACGGATGCAGGCCCGCTTCACCGCCATCCGGACGCGCCCACGCGGGCTTGGGGCCAATCAGCCGCACACCCGTGCGACTCGAGTTGTAGTGAACCTCCCAGTCCGTGGCAAAGAAGGTTGCGATGTCCTCGGGCGTGAAGAAATCCGGTGCGCCGTGCGGCCCGTAGATCACACGCAAGGTCAGACGCTCCGCCAGTGGCGTCACCCATTCCATGGTCGGGTCAAAGCGCGGGAGCTCTCCGTGATTGTCCTTCAGCCGCAACACATCACCGGTGCGCAGGGCGCGACCGCCGTGGCCACCGAAGCGTCCCAGCGTGAAGGTTGCAGCGCTGCCAAGATAGGCCGGCACATCGAGGCCACCCTGCAGCGTGAGGTAGGCACGCGTACCCTCCCCCCGCGCGGTGCCGATGCTGAGCACACTGCCTGCGGACACCTGAACAGGCTCCCACCACGGCACGGGCTTGCCATCGAGGGTGGCGGACATGTTCGCCCCGGTGAGGCACACCGTCGCGTCCCGGTTGAAGCGCAGACGAGGCCCTCCGAGATTCATTTCCAGCCCCGCAGCCTCGGGCGGATTGCCGAGCAGACGATTGCCCAGGCGGAAAGAATAGTCATCCATGGGACCTGAGGGTGGAATGCCCACCGCCCAGTAGCCGAGGCGTCCCGGGAAGTCCTGCACGGTCGTTTCGGTGCCGGGCGCAATCACCTCGAGGGTGCCTGCGCGATAGTCGAAGGTCTTGAGCGTGCTGGTGGAATGTGTGCCCGCGATGAATGCAGGCAGCGTCAGCACCTGCTGCAGATATTCGAGATTGGTCTCGATGCCATCGAGTCGCGTGGCTGCGAGCGCCATGCGCAGTTTTTCCAGCGCCTCCGTGCGATTGGCACCCTGCACGATAATCTTGGCCAGCATAGGGTCATACCAGGATGGCACCTCGACGCCCGCCTCCACCCAGGTGTCGACGCGTGCCGCCTGCGGCCACTGCACGCAGCTCAGCTCGCCCGGGCAAGGCTGGAAATCACGCGCGGGATCTTCCGCATAGACCCGAACCTGGACGGAATGGCCCTGGAAGGTGGGTTCCAGCGAATGCAATGCAGGCAGTTCGCCTGCCGCGAGCCTCACCATCCATGCCACGAGATCGATGCCCGTCACGCACTCGGTCACACCATGCTCGACCTGCAGGCGGGTATTCACTTCAAGGAAATAGAACTCGTCGCGTGCGGCGTCGTAGACGTATTCAACCGTGCCCGCGGAGCGGTAGCGCACCCGGCGCCCGAGCGCCACCGCATGTGCCGCCAAGGCCTGCCGTGTGGCTTCCGGCAAGCAGGGCGCAGGGGTTTCCTCGACCACCTTCTGGTTGCGACGCTGCAGCGAACAGTCACGCTCGCCCAGACTGATCACCTTCCCCTCGCCATCACCGAAGATCTGCACCTCCACATGGCGAGCCGCCGCCACGAAACGTTCGAGATAGAGCCCTCCATCAGCAAAGCTCTTGCGCGACAGTCGCTGCACACTCTCGAAGGCCTCGCGCAGTTCGTCCTCGGTGCTGCACATGCGCATGCCGATGCCACCGCCCCCGGCGGTGCTCTTCAACATGACGGGGTAGCCGATATCCGCTGCGGCGGCGAGCGCTGCGGCCACGTCCGGCAGCAGATCGGTCCCGGGCAACATGGGGACACCCGCCTCGCGGGCAATGGCGCGGGCCGTGTGCTTGAGACCGAAATCACGCAGGTGCACAGGACGGGGCCCGATGAAGGCAATACCGGCGGCTTCGCACTGCTCGGCAAAGGCCGCGTTCTCCGACAGGAAACCATAGCCGGGATGGATGGCCTCGGCGCCTGTGTCCTGCGCAACCTTGATCAGTCGTGCGCCCTGGAGATAGGAATCCTGCGCCGGCCCTTCACCAATCAGAATCGCTTCATCGGCTTCGGTGACATGACGTGACGCGCGGTCGGCCTCGGTGAAGACCGCGCCCGACTCCACACCCAGTGCGCGCAGAGTCCGCATGATGCGGCAGGCGATGGCGCCGCGATTGGCAATGAGTACTTTCTTGAACATGGCTGCTTACCACTTGGCAGGTGGCGGGTCGTCCCGCGACTTTGGAGCACCCGGAGGTCGTCCTCCGGTGCGGGCTGGCCGCCCTACTCGATGCCGGTCTGCCTGGCGCCTTCAGTCCCAGACCAGCATTCTGACCGGCGTCGGGTTGTAGGCGTTGCAGGGGTTGTTGAGCTGCGGGCAGTTCGACACCAGCACAATCACATCCATCTCCGCCCGCAGATCCACGAACTTGCCCGGGCCCGAGATGCCATCCTCGAAGCTGAGACGACCCTCGGGCGTGACCGGCACATTCATGAAGAAATTGATGTTGGACACAAGGTCACGCTTGGTCAGCCCCCAGGGCGATTCTGCGCAGGCCAGCAGGAAACTGTCGCGGCAGCTGTGCATCGGCAACGTCGACAGGGCATAGCGCACCTGGTTGCTCTCACCGGCGCAGGCTCCGCCCAGCGTATCGTGCCGCCCGCAGTTGTCGGCGGTGATGGTCAGCATGGGATTACCCTCACTGGAGATGAGAACGGTCCCTACGGTCAGGTACAGGCACCGCTGGGTGACGATGGTCTCGGACACGCTGTAGTGCTCACTCGTGTCGTTGGC
>JBDLQR010000132.1:0-3493 GCA_039800485.1 Pseudomonadota bacterium | reverse complement strand
CTGCAGCATACGGTAGGCCACCTGGCATAACCAGATTCCGGTCAGCCCATAACCCAGTACCGGCCCCACCAGATAAGCCGCCGGCATGAACAGGCACCATTGGTTGATGATGGCAACTTTCATCACTCGCCGCGTATCTCCCGCGCCCAGCAGTGCGTTCTGCAGAATGGTGCCGACCGCTTCGAAAATCATGCTGAGCCCAATCAACCGCAAGGGCCAGAGGGCAATCTCCAGCGTGCGCGGGTCGAGTGTATAAATCGCGCTCAACAACTCCCGCGGCACCAGCACCATGGGCAGGCCGAGCACCGTGAGGCCCACGGCTGCGATCTTCACCACATCCCAGCCCCAGCGTGCAGCCTCCTCAGGCCGTCCCCGACCCAGGGCTTGTCCCACGAGCGTGGAGGCCGCGAGCCCAAGGCCCATGCCGGGCAGCCAGGCCACCAGCATCACGTTCACCAGCACATTACCGGCGGCTACTTCGGCAGTGCCCACCTTGCCGATGATCCAGAAGAGCCCCAGCCAGCCTGCGGAAAAGAAAATCTGATGCACACCACTCGGCAGGGAGATTTTTACAAGGCGTTTGATGTCCGCGCGGGCTGGCAAACGTTTGAGAAAACCGAAATCCCGCGCGAAGCGCATTCCGCACAGAAAATACAGCGAACTGCCAAAACAGAGCGCGCACACGGATGCGAGCCCTGCGCCCTGCACGCCCATGGCCGGCGCGCCAAGATTGCCGAAGATGAAAACCCAGTTGAGAAAGATGTTCACGCTGTGCATAAGAATCAGCGTGAACATGTAGAGCCGGGTCATGTCGATGGCGTTCCAGTAACCCCGGAACGAGAAATTCATGGCCACGAAAATGATGCCGAAGGCGCGGATCTGCAAATAGGGAATACCCAGCTCCATCACGCGCGGATCATCATTGATGAGCGGGTAAACGTAGGGAATGGCGAGAATCAGCAGCAGCGAGATGACGGGCGCCACCACCACGATGATGAGGAGCGCGGCATTGAGAAACCAGGCGGTCTCGCCGGTGCGGCCTTCGCCCTTGCGTCTTGCGGCCGCGGCCAGCACGCCGGTGGAAAGTCCCAGGATGATCGATTGCGCCACGAACAGGGCAAAGCCGCCGTAGCCGACCGCCGCGAGCGCGGCATCGCTGTGATCCAGCCGGCTCACCATGGCGGTGTCCACCAGATTGAGTACGTTCTGGGAGATCATGCCCGCGATCACGGGCAGCGCGAGATCGAGGATGCGGCGGACCCTGTCCTGAGCGACCAAGCGACGGCTTTCTTGGGGTGGGAGAACTGCCGTCGATTCTAGCAGCTCAGGCGCTAACCGTACTTGGCGAGGATCCTCGTGACCTGGATGCCAGCCGCCTTGGCGGCCGTCGAGTTGGCGGCGGATTCGACCTCCGCCTCCAGTGCGCAGGCGATGATCTCGAAGAAGGCCTTGTCCAAGGCGCGGCGCGCGGCTGCCACCTGTTGGGCCACGGGTTCGCAGTCGGCATCCTGCTCGATCATGCCCTGGATGCCGCGCAGCTGGCCCTCGATCCTGCGCAGGCGGGCGATCATCCGCTGCTTGTGCGCGGCATGTTCAGCGCTGGCCTCAGGCGTCATCTTCTTCCGGGGCATGACTTTCTCCGCTACGGGCATGTTTGCTTCAGCTCAGTCCGGGGTTGCCGTCCACGCCCACCAGGGTGGGCATGTTCACGGCGGGCGCGGTGAGCGTCTTGTGGGACTGCAGGTAGTCTGCCACCACATCCCAGATCGCCGGCCCTTCCGCATTCTCCGCGACGGAGGCCCAGCCCGCCACCCGGTAGGTTTTGCCCGCATCCAGCAGCTCACCCTTGAGGCGTAGATCAGAGATACGTGAACCGGCCGCTGCGTTGGGTTCACAGGTATAAGTGAGTCCGCCCACGCGCACCATGTCCCCGCCTTGCTGGTAGTAGGGATCCGGATTGAAGAGGTTGTCCGCCACGTCTTCCAGAATCGCCTTGATGCGCTCGCCCGTGAAATTGTTCACCGTCACGGAGGGATAGGTGATGGCGGTCATGTCCATCAGCCGTTCGCGCGTGATGGTCTCGCCGGGCAGCAGGCTCGTGCCCCAGCGAAAGCCCGGGGAGAACGCTATCGGGGTGTCCTGGGTCTGCATCAAGGCATCCAGAATCACCTGGTCGAAGCTGCCGTTGAAGTTGCCGCGGCGATAAAGCAGACCTTCGGTGGTCGCCAAGGGCTCTGCAAGCTTTGCAGCAAAAGGCGCGCGCTGGGCCGTGATGACTGCCTCCATCGCAGAATCGGCGGGCAGCAGGTTGGCGAAGACGGGCAGCAGCCGGTACTGGATGGTCTTGACCGCGCCCTCCTTCACCTCGAAATCCATCACCCCCAGGAACTTGCCGTTGCTGCCGGCATTGGTGACCAAGGTCACGCCGCCTGCGTTCTTCACTTCCACCGGGCGCGGGATGCCATCGTGGGTATGTCCGCCGAGAATCGCATCCAGCCCCTGCACTCTGGAGGCAAGCTTCAGATCCACATCCATGCCGTTGTGGGAGAGCAGCACTACCACCTGTGCGCCTTCACCACGGGCCTGATCAATCACGGTCTGCAGGCGCTCTTCCTGCACGCCGAAGGTCCAGCTCGCCACGAGGTGCCGTGGATTGGCGATGGGGGTGTAGGGAAAGGCCTGGCCGATCACGGCAACCGTCACGCCATTCATCTCTCGCAGCACGTAAGGGGGGAACACCGCATCGCCAAAGTCATTGTCCACCACGTTCTGGGCCACGAAGGCGATGCGATCCTTCAGCGGTCCATCGATGAGTTCGCGCACGCGATCCATGCCGTAGGTGAACTCCCAGTGTGCCGTCATGATGTCCACGCCCAGTTCCAGCTGTGCGGCCACCATGTCTGCGGCGCCTGTCCACAGTGAGGTCGCCGAGCCCTGCCAGGTGTCCCCGCCATCGAGCAGCAGCGCACCTGGCCTGCTCGCGCGCAGTCGTTTCACCAGTGTGGCGAGATGGGCATAGCCGCCCACTTTTCCGTAGGTGCGCGCGGCAGCCTCGAAGTCGAGGCAGGTCAGCGCATGCGCCACCGCTGAGCCGCCCTGCAGGCCATAGTGCCTGAGAAAATGTTCCCCTGTGAGGTGCGGTGGCTGGCCCAGATTCGCGCCCAGACCGAGATTCACACTGGGTTCGCGGAACCAGATGGGCAAAAGCTGGGCATGAGCATCCGTGTAGTGGAGCAGGCTCACGTTCCCGAAAGGGGGCACCTCATAGAGCGCCGAGCCTTCGGCATTGGCCAGCGCGGACGGGCTGTGCAAATTGAAACCGCTGGCACTTGCCACTGCCAGCAGTTGCATGAACTCCCGGCGGTTCACTGGTTCACCGGCGAGGCGGCATCAAACAGATAGGCCATCACATCCTTCATCTGCTGCTCGGTGAGAATGCCGCGGTGGCCAAAGCGGGGCATGTTGGAGCAGGGTGCGTAGCTGCTGGAGTTGT
>JBDLQR010000131.1:0-21431 GCA_039800485.1 Pseudomonadota bacterium | reverse complement strand
CCCGCGGAGCCTGTCTTCGTGCCGGCAACGCGTGCGGCCTCCACGCGTAATCCCAAGCCCGAGTACCCGATGATTGCCAAGCGACGCGGCTGGCAGGGAACGGTTCTGCTGGAAGTGGAAGTAAAGGAGAATGGCCGCCCTGGCAGCGTCAAGGTACGCGAGTCGAGTGGTCGCGAGATCCTCGATGCGTCGGCCATGCGCACGGTGCGGCTGTGGCTCTTCAATCCGGCCACGCGCGATGGCAAGCCCGTGAGCAGCCTCATGACCCTGTCCATCGTCTTCAAGCTTGAGAGATAACGAGGAAAGCGCAGCGTGTTAGCGAATATGTCCAGCGACGGGGTGGTCACCCTGACCCTCTACGCGCTGATCCTTTTTTCAGTCGCCACCTGGACGGTGGTGCTCTACAAGGTCATCCAGCATCTGCGTGCGAGCCTGCGCAACCGTGCCTATATCCAGGCTTTCTGGGCGGCACCCAACCTGCCGACCGCCCGTGCCCTGGCGCTCGCGCCCGGACCGGCGTCGCGCATCGGCGAGGCCGGTTTCGAGGTGCTGGAGGAGGCGGATGATGTTCACGATCTGGCGCACTCCGGCAATCGTCGCGAGCTCCTCGAGCGTTGCTTGCGCCAGCAGCTGCAGAAGGAGCGGCGGGCACTGGAGGGTGGGCTGGCGCTGCTGGCGAGTATCGGCAGCACTTCGCCCTTCGTTGGCCTGTTCGGCACGGTGTGGGGAATCATGTATGCCCTGCAGGACATCACCAAGGCCGGCAATGCCTCGCTCGACGTGGTGGCGGGCCCGATAGGCGAAGCGCTGATCGCGACCGCCGTAGGCATCGCCGTGGCGGTGCCGGCGGTGCTTGCCTACAACTTCTTCCTGCGCCGCATGAAGACTGTCATTGCCGATCTCGATGACTTTGCAACCGACTTCCTCAACCTTGCGGCGCGAACGGGTTTCCGTCTTCAGCGGGCAGCCTGAGGCATCTCACCATGGCCATGGGTTCCCAGAACGACAACGACGAGGTGATGAGCGAGATCAACGTCACGCCGCTGGTCGACGTGATGCTGGTGCTGCTGGTGGTGTTCATCGTGACCGCTCCACTGCTGACCAATGCCATCCAGGTCGACCTGCCGGAAACGGAGCAGACGGAGAGTCCGGATGACGACGAAGCCGTCACTGTGAGCGTGGATGCCGCAGGCACCATCTTCGTGGAGAAGAAGAAGACTGCAGCGGAAGATCTCACCCGGGCCCTGCAGGAACTCAAGCTGCAGCGCCCGGACGTGAGCCTGTTCCTGCAGGCCGACGATGCCGCGCGCTACGGCATCGTGGCGAAGGTGATGGCGAGCATCGAGCGTTCCGGTGTGAGCCGGGTGTCGGTCATTACCGCGACCGAGTAGGCGCCTGACGCTGGCCCCCGGAGCCGCGCCGTTCCTGCCCGCCACGCCCTTGTCCCTGCGGACGTCGTGCATTGCGTCCTGGAGCGCCATCCCGTCCCGGGTGCCCGCGCCGCTCAGGCGGTGGAATGTCCGACGGGCTTTCGGTCTGCACGTAACCGGGCACGGTGAAGCGGTCAATCTTGCGGCCCAGCAGACGCTCGATGGCGGCCAGCTGCGCGAACTCATCTGCGCTCACCAGCGCATGCGCCTCACCCGCTGCGCCAGCACGACCGGTGCGGCCGATTCGATGCACATAGTCCTCTGCCACTTGCGGCAACTCGTAATTGACCACATGCGGGAGTTCGTCGATGTCGATGCCGCGGGCAGCGATGTCGGTGGCCACCAGTACTTGCAAGGTCCCGGTCTTGAACTCCGCCAGTGCACGCGTGCGTGCGTTCTGGCTCTTGTTGCCATGGATTGCGAGCGCCGGCACGCCTGACTTGGAAAGTTGTTCGGCCAACCGATTCGCGCCGTGCTTGGTGCGCACGAACACCAGCACCTGGAACCAGCCATTGTCCTTGATGAGGTCGGTCAGCAGATCCTTTTTCTGGCCCTTGTTGACGAGACAGACCCGCTGACTGATCTGGCTTGGGCTTGCGCCACTGCGCGCCACTTCCACGCGCGCCGGGTCATGCAGCAGCTGCTGGGCCAGGGTCACGATTTCGCCGGGAAAGGTGGCGGAAAACAGCAGATTCTGCCGCTTGGCTGGCAGGAGCTGCAGCACACGACGGATGTCGCGGATGAAACCCATGTCCAGCATGCGGTCGGCCTCGTCGAGGACGAAAGTTTCAACGCCGGAAAGATCCACGGCTTTTTGTCCGGCCAGATCGAGCAGACGTCCGGGCGTGGCAACGAGCACATCCACGCCGCGCTTCAGCTGGGCAATCTGCGGGTTGATGCTGACGCCGCCGAATACCACCAGCGCCGAGAGCCTGGTGTAGCGGGCGTAATCGCGGAAAGAGGCCTCGATCTGGGCGGCCAGTTCCCGGGTCGGAGTCAGGATGAGGGCGCGGACTGCCTGGGCACGTGGCCGCGGTGTGGAAGAAAGCCGGGCGAGAATGGGGAGCATGAAGGCCGCCGTCTTGCCGGTGCCCGTTTGTGCGGCGGCGAGTACGTCCCGGCCTTCGAGGACGACCGGTATGGCTTGCTGTTGAATCGGTGTAGGGGTGGTGTATCCGCAGTCATGGACAGCGCGGACCAGGATCTCGGGGAGACCCAGTGAAGGAAAATTGGACATAGTGTTCCTGGAGCTGGAAATCGGCCTGTCGCCCTTTGGGGGGCGTCAGTCAAAGGCAGACGGGATAATTTGGACGACCGTGGTCGGCGAGGCAGGTGAAGACTGATCACATAAAACGCAACGGCACACTAACACGCCGGACAGGCGCTGTCGCCTGCCCGGCATGCCGCATCAGTCAGTTCAGAGATATTTTCTGGCAAAGGCAGCCTGGGCGTCCTGTACCTGGCGACCCTCCGGGATGAACTTGCCCATCAGCGCAAACCCATGGAATACGCCACTGTAGGGCTCGTACTGCACCGGTACGCCCGCGGCTTCGAGCTTCTTCGCATACGCCGCGCCTTCATCGCGCAGCGGGTCGAATTCCGCAGTGCAGATGTAGGCGGGCGGGAGGCCCGCCAGGCTGGTCGCGAACAGCGGGGAGATGCCGGGGTTCTTGATATCCAGCCCCGTGCCATCGATGTACTGGCCCCAGAACCATTTCATCTCGGCTTCCCCGAGCAGGGGTGCCGTGGCGTTTTCCTTGATGGAGGCGGCACTCATCGTGGCATCCACCGCGGGATAGGTGAGGATCTGGCAGCGCAGTTTCGGCCCGTTGTGATCGCGCGCCATCTGCGCCACTACAGCCGCGAGATTGCCACCTGCGCTGTCACCCATCACGGCGACGCGATCGGGATCAACCCCCAGTGAGGCGGCGTTCGCGACGACCCACTTGAGCGCGGCGTAGCAGTCCTGCACAGGCACGGGGGCCTTGAATTCGGGCGCCTTGCGATATTCCACGCTGACGATGGCAACGCCGGTCTTGTTGCACAGGCTGCGGCAGCCGCCGTCGTGGGTCTCGATGTTCATGATGACCCAGCCACCGCCATGGAAGTGGACGATCACCGGCAAGGGCTGCGTGCTCGCAGGCGCGTAAAGGCGAGCCCGGATGGTGCCACCTTCGACCGGAATCACCTTGTCTTCCACTCGCGCAACGGGCTCCTGATCGGCCGGTTGTGTCGCAAACGCCGCGTTGAACAGGGCGCGGCCTTCAGCCGGCGGCAGGCCATGCAGCGGAGGCATGTTCTGGGCGATCATCGCCTGGACGACGGCCATGGATTCTGCAGACAAGGGCATCAGTTTTCTCCGATCTTGGGAATGTGAAGTGGGCGGGACCGTACTGGATGGCAGGGCGCTCTGCAACGGGCTGCCGGCATGCGCGTGATGTGCAGCTGCAGCATCGGAAAGGCCGGCGCAGGTGCGGTGGAAAAGGCTGTGGAAGTGATACGCTCTGGCGCAAATGTCCTGCAGGTTTGCCGCAGGGGACGGGCCCCCGGCCACCGCCAGCAACAGGGCATTCAGGCATACGCAAAGAAGCAGAGGAGGGGAGAACATGTCAGCTGCGCTCTCGAGAGAAGATCTCCTGGAAGCCTACAGACGGATGAAAACCATCCGTGAATTCGAGGAACGGGTTCATGTGGAATTCGCCAAGGGCGGTATTCCGGGTTTCGTGCACCTTTATGCCGGTGAGGAAGCTTCCGCCGCAGGGGTGTGCATGAACCTCACGGATGAGGACAAGATCGCAAGTACCCACCGTGGGCATGGTCACTGCATTGCCAAGGGGGTGGAGGTCAAGGGCATGATGGCCGAGATCTTCGGCAAGCGTACCGGCACTTGCCATGGCAAGGGTGGCTCCATGCACATCGCGGATCTGGACACCGGCATGCTGGGTGCCAATGGCATCGTGGGTGGCGGACCGCCGCTGGTCTGTGGTGCCGCGCTCGCCGCCAAGATGAAGCGCAACGGTGGCGTGGCTGTTGCCTTCTTCGGCGATGGCGCCTCCAACCAGGGCACCACCTTCGAGAGCATGAATCTGGCTGCAGCCTGGAAGCTGCCGGCCATCTTCGTCGCTGAGAACAACGGCTACGCCGAGGCTACCAGCGCGAAGTTCTCGGTTGCCTGCGGCGATGTCTCCACCCGCGCTGCGGGCTTCGGCATGCCGGGCGTGACGGTCGACGGACATGATTTCTTCGCGGTGCACGACGCCATTCGCGAGGCAGTGGAACGCGCACGTCGAGGTGAAGGCCCCTCACTGGTGGAGGTGAAGCTGGATCGCTTCTACGGCCACTTCGAAGGCGACAACCAGAATTACCGGCCTCAGGATGAAGTGAAGAACATCCGCGCCACCAAGGACTGTCTCAATCGCTTCCGTGATCGCGTCACGCGCGAGCACGACATCTCCGCCAGCGAACTCGATGCGGTGGACGCCGAAGTCGCCAGGCTCATCGATGAGGCGGTGGACGAGGCACGTGCAGCGCCCGACCCCCAGCCTGCCGATCTGCTGACCGACGTCTACATCAAGTACTGATGGCCAACCGCGAGGACTGACACCATGGCAAGAAAGATTCTGTTTCAACAGGCCATCAACGAAGCACTTGACCAGGAGATGGCGCGGGATCCCGCCGTCATCATCATGGGCGAAGATGTGGTGGGTGGCACGGGTGCGGACGGCGAGATGGATGCGTGGGGCGGCGTGCTCGGCGTGACCAAGGGGCTGTACGGCAAGTACGGCGATCGCATCATGGATACACCGATTTCCGAATCCGCCTTCGTCGGCGCTGCGATCGGCGCCGCAACCTGCGGCATGCGCCCGGTCTGCGAGCTCATGTTCATCGACTTCCTGGGCGTGTGCTTCGACCAGATCTACAACCAGGCCGCCAAGTTCCGGTACATGTTTGGCGGCAAGGCGCGCACTCCGGTGGTCATCCGCACGATGATCGGTGCCGGTTTCCGCGCCGCGGCCCAGCATTCGCAAACGCTCTATCCGATCTTCACCCACATTCCAGGGCTGAAGGTGGTGGTTCCCTCTTCGCCCTATGACGCCAAGGGGCTCCTGATCCAGGCCATTCGCGACGACGATCCGGTGATCTTCTGCGAGCACAAGGCCTTGTACGCGATGGAAGGTGAGGTGCCCGAAGAGTCCTACACCATCCCCTTTGGTGAAGCCAACATCGTGCGTGAGGGCAAGGATGTGACCATCGTTGCGCTGGCGCGGATGGTGTCCTATGCACAGAAGGCGGCCGAGGCCCTGGCCAAGGAAGGCATCAGCTGCGAAATCATCGATCCGCGCACGACCTCCCCGCTGGATGAGGACACGATCCTCGAAAGCGTGGAGAACACCGGGCGGCTGGTCATCGTGGATGAGTCGTCACCGCGCTGTGGCATGGCGGCCGACATCTCGGCGATGGTTGCGCAGAAGGGCTTCGACCTGCTGGAGGCGCCGATCCAGATGGTGACACCGCCGCACACGCCGGTACCGTTCTCGGGTGTGCTGGAGGATCTGTACATCCCCAGTGCGGAAAAAATCGAAGCTGCGGTTCGCAAGTGCGTGGAGTATGCGTAATGGGTAATCCGGCCATCATTCCGGTCACGATGCCGAAGTGGGGGCTCTCCATGCAGGAGGGCAAGGTGGTGGAGTGGTTGATCCCCGTGGGCACCTCCGTGCAGCCCGGGGATCAGATGCTCGACATCGAGACCGAAAAAATCGCCAACACCTTCGAGGCCCTCGATGCAGGGCTGCTCCGTCGGCAAGTCGCACAGCCGGATGATGTGCTGCCCATTGGCGCCTTGCTGGGGGTGCTGGCACCGGAGTCGGTGAGCGATGCTGAAATCGACGCCTACGTCACCGAGTTCCAGGCCAATTACGTGCCGCCGGAAGATACCGGCGGCGACAGCGGGCCGGATTATCGCTGGGCCGACGTCAACGGCATGCGGCTGCGCTATGTGAAGGTGGGAGAGGCGGGCCCTGCGGTGATACTCCTCCACGGTTTTGGCGGGGATCTCGGCAACTGGTTGTTCAACCAGGAGCCGCTCGCGGCAGGTGCGGAAGTCTATGCACTGGATCTGCCCGGGCATGGGCAGTCCAGCAAGACCTTGGCGGATGCTTCGGTGCCCGGTCTCGCCGCGGCAGTCGCCGGTTTCATGGATGCCGTTGGCATTGCCAAGGCGCATCTCGTGGGTCATTCCCTCGGCGGTGCGGTCAGCCTGCAAGTCGCCGCCAGCCATCCCGGGCGGGTGCTGTCGCTCAGCCTGCTGGCCCCGGCGGGTCTCGGCACCGCAATCAACGGGGCGTATCTGCGCGGGTTCATCGAAGGTGAGTCACGACGCGACATGAAACCGGTCCTGCAGCAACTGGTGGCGGATCCGGAATTGATCACCCGTCAGCTCATCGACGACATCCTCAAGTTCAAGCGTACCGACGGCGTGCCCGAGGCGCTGGCAGCCATTGCGGCCGGGTTCATCAACGGTGACACCCAGAAGGTAGACCTGCGGGAGGTGCCTGCGCGGGCTGCCGTGCCGGTGCATGTGATCTGGGGCCGGGAAGACCGGATCATTCCGGTGAGCCAGTCCGAAGGGCTGCCCGCCAATGTCGCCGTGCAGGTGCTGGATGGCGTGGGGCATCTGGTGCAGATGGAAGCTGCGACGCAGGTCAACGCACTGGTAAAGGCCCTCCTTTGACCCAGGGTCCGGAAACCAAGGCCGGGGATTTCCCAGCGCTGATCCGGCGCATGACGCAGGCTGCCGTGCGGGGCGATGGCCGCGCCGTGCGGGCCTGCTTCACGCCGGATGGGGTGTACCACGACTGTTTCTACGGCGCGTTCCGGGGTGATGCGATCATCTCCATGATCGAGGAATGCTTTCATCGGGACGCCCGTGAATTCCGCTGGGACATTCACGCGCCGTTGAGCGACGGCGTCACCGGCTACGCACGGTATGTGTTCAGCTATGAATCCCGCCTGCCGGGCGCGGAGGGCCGACGCGCGGGCTTTGAAGGCATGGCGGTGTGTACGCTGCGCGAGGGTCTGATCGAGAGTTACAGGGAGATCGCCAACTCTCTGGTGGCCTTGCAGGCGCTGGGTTTTGCCCCGGACCGGCTTGCGCGGTTGGCCGCGCGCGAATCCGCTGCATTCTTCGCCTCGCCCGAGGCTTCCGCCCACCGCAGCTGAAGCGCTCTCCGCGCTAGTCTTGTCGCTGTTTGCTCAGCCCGCGGTATCCAGGGCGATCCCGCACCCCGGGCATGCACGCGGCTTGACCGCCTGCGCCGGTGTCCACACTTCGGCAAGACCTACCTGGGGCAGGCGGTGTCTGCAGCGTGGGCAGCGCAAGGCGAGCAGCAAGCCGAGAATCGCCGCAATGACCGTGATGAACGAGCCGACCATCACCGGCCAGGGGATGGCGGGAAAGAACATGCAGGCCACGAAGGTCATCCAGCCGGCAGCCGTCGCCACCACCAGAAAGCGCGCGCGTGCGCCGAGGCGCTCGCGAATGGTGGCGGTCATGAGCCTTGCCTGTCAGCGAGCGTGGCGCCTTCCGCGCTTTCCAGATGCACGATTTCCGACAGCGGGCGACGATAGAGCCGCACGGGCTGCACGCCATCGAGGGCCTTGCCCAGGGTGACCATCATCACCGGCAGCAGTGTTGCCGGCAGTGCCAGCAGGGCGCCCACCTTTGCTGCATCAAAACCGATCATGGGCCCGCTGTCCCAGCCTGTTTCCTTGGCCGCATACATGAGACTCATGGCCGCCAGTGCCCCGGCGCGGATGGCCTCCTCGCGCTGCAGGCCGGTCTGGCCGGCGTAGACGCCGGCAATCATCGGCACGAACTTCTCGCGCAGCTCCGCCGGTGCGTGCGCGTAAAGACTGGCCGCGTCTTCATGTGCGTCGAGACGGCCGCACACCAGTACCACTGCCGCACAGTCCTCCACCTGCTGCTGACCGAATGACACACCCCGCAGGTCGCGCTTGCGCGCGGCATCGCGCACGACCACGAAGCGCCAGTGTTGCAGGTTGAAGGAGCTGGGCGACAGCTGCACCAGATGAAAGAGCGTCTGCAGCTCCGCATCCGTGATGCTGAGGCCTGGCTGGTAGCGACGAACGCTGTGTCGCTCGGCGGCGAGTCGGGTGAAGTCCATGGTGGGAATTCCGCAGCAGGTTGGGGACAATGCGCGCCAGTATGCCGCAAGGGCCGGGGCTGCAGAAATGATGTCCCTGCGGGCGGCACAAACCCCTCTCGGACTGCTCATGCGGAGTATCGCCACCGCCGTGTCCACACCGCTTACGCACAGTGATGATTCCGCCGACAGGGTGGTCGTTCCCCATGCACGATGGCTGCTGGCCGTCCTCTGTTACACCGTGACACCGCTCGCGCTGCTGTTTCTGCCGGGCCACGCGCGGGCGATCGATCCGGCCTGGGATTTCGGCATGGCGCTCGGCGTGCTCTCGGCGGGAGGTATCGCCTTGCTGCCGCTGCTCAGCGCGCGTTGGTGGGGGACTCAGTTTCCCACGCTGCCATTCCTGCGCCTGTTGCACGATGTGCACCTTGGATTGGCTTATGTGCTGACCGCGTTCGCGCTGCTGCATGTGACGGTGCTCTGCGTGCTCGAACCGAGGGTTCTGGCCTACCTGACCCTTGCGGCACCCTGGCCCATGCTGGCGGGGCTGGCGGCGGTCGTGCTCCTCCTGTTCCTGTGCCTCAGTTCCCGCTGGCGGGTGCGGCTCGGCTGGCGCCACACCAGCTGGCGACGCTGGCATGCGTTGCTGTCTGTGCTCGCGCTGTCGGGCATGGCTTGGCACATTCTGGACGCCCGTTACTATTTCGGTCGCTGGTCCAGCCTTGCCTCGCTGCTGTGGATACTGGCGGTCCCCACGCTGATTTCCGTGTGGTTGCGCAAACATCCCGCGCAGCCGCCCGCTGGACGGCATGTGGCCCGCTGGGTCGGCCCCGTGGGTGCACTGCGGGTCGTGTGGCTCATCACGTTCGTGTGGATACTGCTGGGTGCTGTGTGGGTCGGTGTGGGCAGCACCACCCCGCCTCTCAGTGCGACATCGCCGTGCGCAAGCAACCCTTGCTTGTGATCATGATGATCATTGCCGTGGCCGGGTTCGGCACCTGGCTCGGCAAACTGCGTGCGAGCGCCATACGCGAGCGCCCGCTGCTGCAGATACACTTCGACCATCACGAGCACGCGGCAGTCCGGTGCGCCAACTGCCACCACAACTTCCTGGACGATACCGGGAGAACCGCCTGCTATTTCTGTCACAAGCAGGACCCGAAGCTGGGTCTGACCATCGAGAAGGACTTTCACATGTTCTGCAGAAGCTGCCATGTTGATCTCGCGCAGCAGGGATTTGAGAGCGGGCCGGTGCGTCGCTGCGATGATTGCCATGTAGCCCTGGATACTGCGAGTACCACTGAGGGGAGTGCACGATGAGCGGGGCCATCTGGTGGATTCGGCGGGACCTGAGACTCGCCGACAACCCGGCGCTCGCGGCCGCCATCGCGCAAGGCCCGGTGCTGCCGGTATTCATCCTCGACCCGGTCTTTGCCACGCCCCGCTACGACCGCGCGAGCAGTCGCCGGTACGCGTTCATGGTGGCCGGAGTGCGCGCACTCGCCGAAGATCTCTCGGCGCGTGGCGTCAGTCTCCATGTGGCTGAGGGCCGACCTCTGGAAGTGCTGCGTGCGCTACTCGCGGCGAGTGGTGCAACCGCGATCCACGCGATGGAGGATCTCAGCCCTTATGCGCGGCGCCGTGATGCGGAGATTGCCGCAGCACTGCCGCTCCGGCTCACTCCCGGTGTCACTGTGCATCACCCCGGCGGCCTTCTCACCAAGCAAGGCAAGCCTTACACCGTCTTCACGCCCTTCTACCGCACCTGGCGCAGCCTGCCTGCACCGCGCCCGCAGGATTGCATCCCGGTGCCGAGGAGAATCCCGGGTCTTGCTTGCGCGCACCCGGCGGCGCTGCTGCCCACGCTCGACAGTCCCCCCGGTTTTCCTGCCGGTGAAGCGGAGGCGCAGCGACGCCTCACACGTTTTCTGGAAGCGGGCATTGCCCGCTATGACCAGCAGCGCGATGTGCTTGCGGCAGATGGCACTTCAACTCTCTCGCCTTACTTCCGCTTCGGGATGCTATCCCCGCGTGAAGCCGCTGTTGCCGCCTTGTCTGCGCTGACTGCGGCAGGCAGCGCCTCCGGTGCCGAAACCTGGCTCAAGGAACTGGTGTGGCGCGAGTTCTATCTCGCGGTGCTGTTCCACTTTCCGGGAGTGTTGAAGCGAGCTTTCAATCCGAGCCTCAGGGAAATCGCCTGGCGTGAGGCGCCGGCAGATCTCGCGGCCTGGCAACAGGGCCGGACGGGCTATCCCATCGTCGATGCGTGCATGCGCCAGCTTCTGCATACAGGCTGGATGCACAATCGGGGCAGGATGATCGTCGCCTCGTTTCTCGCCAAGGATCTGCTCCTCGACTGGCGTCACGGGGAAGCCTGGTTCATGGATCAGCTGATTGACGGTGACCCCGCCGCGAACAATGGAGGATGGCAGTGGGCTTCCGGCGTGGGTACCGATGCGGCGCCCTATTTCCGCATCTTCAATCCGGTGACCCAGGGTGAGCGGTTCGATCCGCAGGGGCATTTCGTCCGACGCTGGGTCCCTGAGCTTGCCGAGGTGCCGGACCGCTACATCCACGCACCCTGGACCATGCCTGCGCTCACCGCCTCACTGTGTGGAGTGGAGATCGGTCGTGACTACCCGGCGCCGATCGTGGACCGAGCGATCGTGCGTGAGCGCACGATCGCGGCCTACCAGTCAGCCAAATCCGCGAGCCGCGATCAGGCGTAGTCTGTGGCGCCCGGCAAAGGCTGACCAAAGCTGTCCTGGAAGGCGATATCCGCCAGCGGACGCCGTTTGAGTTTTTTCGGGAAGGGTTTTTCAGGCCAACCCAGGGTGACCATCGCGGCGGTCGCGATGTCCTCCGGGATTCCCAGCAGCTTCTGCATTTCCTTTTCAGCCAGCACCAGCAGGGTGGTCAGCACCGTGCCCAGGCCTTCATTGCGGGCCGCGAGCATCAGGTTCTGGACTGCGGGGTAGATCGAAGAACCCGGTGTGAGCACCGTACGGCCGAGGCCTGCGTCCAGTGCCGTCATTTCCTTCCAGCGCGCACAGACCACGATCATCACCGGCACGTCCGCCAGATGTTTGGCGAAGTGATCGACATTGGCGAGGAAGCGCGCATCAAAGCCGGATTTGATGTCGCCGCTCGCGTACTTCTGCATGACGGTGTCCCAGATGGGCTGGTACAAGTCGTGAATCGCCTGCCGTTTGGCGGCATCCCTCACCACCACAAAGCTCACGGGCTGATTGTTGCTGCCGCTTGCAGCCCAGCGGGCATGGTTCAGCAGCTTGGCGACCAGCGCCTCGGAGACATCCTCCTTGCGGTAGTGTCGACAGGCATTCAGCGTTTGCATGGCTTCGAGCAAATCCATGGAACTCCCCCGCAGGTGATGACAAGGCTTGCGAGCATAAGCGCGGATGCTAACCTCGCACCACTCCCTGGCGCCCGATTCCGGTGTGCCCAGGGCCCGCAAGCAGATTCCCGAAAGGCAGGTAGCGAAAATGTCAGTGCTGCAGATGGAAGTCCGTGATCATGTCGCGATCATCACCTTGAACCGTCCCGAAGCGCGCAATGCGCTGAATCCTGAGCTTGCAGTGCGGCTCGCCGAAGCCTGGGTCAGGGTGCATGACGATGATTCGATTCGGGTGGCGGTGCTCACCGGAACAGGCACGGCGTTCTGTGCGGGGGCGGATCTCGGGCAGCTCATTCCGCTCTTCTCCGGCGCGCGCAAGCCGGAGAACGCTTGGGACGAGCGCGTCGTTGCCGACAGGTTCCTGGTGCGCAAGGCCTTGCTGCGGGACTTTGATCCCGGCAAGCCGGTGATTGCTGCCATCAATGGTCATGCCATCGCGGGTGGCATGGAGATCGTGCAGGGCACTGATATCCGCGTCAGTGTGCCTGCGGCGAAGTTCGGGGTGCAGGAGGTTAAATGGGCGATCTTCCCGGCCGGTGGCTCAACCGTGCGGCTGCCCGCGCAAATGCCCTTCGCCAAGGCCATGGAATTGTTGCTCACCGGCGACCTCGTGACCGCCGCCGAGGCACTGCAGCTCGGATTCCTCAACCATGTGACGGATGACCCCGTGGGCAAGGCATTGGAGATTGCGGGTCGCATTGCCGCCAACGGCCCGCTCGCAGTGCGCGCCATCCGGCGCTCGGCACGCGCTTGCCTCGGCAAACCGGAGGCCGAGGCCCTGGCGCTCGAGCATGAGATTTCGGCGCCAGTGTTTCTGACTGAGGACGCTCGCGAAGGACCGCGCGCGTTCATGGAAAAACGCGCGCCCATCTATCACGGACGATAGGGCGAGGGGGGCGACGGTCAGCGGTCGCCCTGGTGGGTAACCCCTGCGGCGGCGAGATCGTCCAGTCGCGCCTGCGGATAGCCCAGCAGGTCGCCCAGTACCCGTGCATTGTGTTCACCGAGGATGGGTGCGACCAGCGTTGCAACCTCGGGCTGCTCCGAGAACTTGAGCGGAAAACCAGGCATCACGAAGTCACCGAGGAACGGGTCCTGCACGGTGCGTAGCGTGCCGCGTTCCTCGAAATAGGGATGGTTGGGCGCATCGAAGGGGCTTATCACCGGTGCACAGGGCACGCGGAATTCCTCCAGTCGCGCGAGTGCCGCGGCATCACTCTCGAAAGTTGCCAGCCAGGCTTCGATCTGCGGATTGAGTGCATCCTGGTTTGCCGCGCGCGGGCCAGGCTCGGCAAAGCGGGGATCGTGTTCGAGATCCGGGCGATTCATGGCCTGACAAAGATTCGGCCATTGCAGCTGCAAGGCCATGATGACCAGATAGCCCTCCGGGCCCTTGAAGACCCCGATAGGGGCAACCAGCTCATGATTGGAGCCCATGCGCCCCGGCTGCCAGCCATTGCCGAGCGAGATTGCCTGCACATTGACCTCATGCATGTGGAACAGCGAATCGACCATGGAAATGTCGAGGTATTGCCCGCGCCCGGTGCGCTCCCGATGGAAGAGGGCATAACCGATGGCCGAGAAGGCATGTACACCCGAGCCGACATCGGCCATGCCTACGCCCACGGGATGCGGTTTGCCCTCACGTGGGCCAGTCACATGCATGAAGCCGGCATAGGCTTGCGCAATCCAGTCATAACCGGTGCGATGCGCCAGCGGTCCGCTGCGCCCGAAGGCCGAGATCGAAGCCATGACGATGCGCGGGTTCAATGCCGCGGCGCCCGCGTAGTCCAGACCGCGCCTTGCCATCACCCCGGGGCCGTAGTTTTCCACCAGGACATCGCACTGCCGCACGAGATCGCGAAGGATGTCGAGCGACTCCGCCTTTGAGAGATCAAGGCACAGGCTCTGTTTGCCGCGGTTCTGCTGCACGAAATAGCCGCTGCGCCGATCCTTCATGAAGGGCAGACCGCGTGCAGGGTCGCCGCCGGGGGCGTGCTCCACCTTGATGACCTCCGCGCCCATCTCGGCCATCAGCCGTGTCACCGTGGGGCCTGCAAGGTACTGCGTGAAGTCGAGCACCCGAATACCGTCGAGAATCATCATCGCGCGTGTCCTTGGTCTGGCTTGGCGGGGTTCACGAACACTGGCCGCACGCTTCTCCCTGGTCAAGAGGCACAGGATCACGCACTTGCACCTGGCCTCCCCGAGGCTCAGCATTGCCTGCCATGAGCACGCCAAACCTCGTCACGCCCAGCGCCCGTCGTTATGTCCTCGGGGTTCTGGTGGTCGTCTACACCTTCAACTTCATCGACCGGCAAATCCTGTCCATCCTCATGCAGGACATCAAGGAGGAGCTCGGGCTGTCCGACAGTGCGCTCGGCCTGCTCTCCGGGTTTGCCTTCGCCATGTTCTACGCCACGCTCGGCATTCCGATCGCCAGACTCGCTGATCGTGGCAACCGACGGAACATCATCGCGATCTGCCTTGCCCTGTGGAGCGGCATGACCGCGTTGTCCGGGCTGGTTTCAAACTTCTGGCAACTGCTGGCTGCGCGTGTGGGCGTAGGGATAGGAGAGGCAGGCTGTACGCCGCCAGCCAATGCCCTGCTCAGTGATTACTACCCGCCCGAACAGCGGGCCACCGCTTTCGGCATCTACGCCATGGGCATTCCCTTCGGCATCCTGTTCGGTTTTCTCGCCGGCGGCTGGATCAACGAATATTTCGGCTGGCGCTGGGCCTTTTGCGTGGTGGGCGTGCCGGGGCTGATCCTCGCGGTACTCGTCAGATTGACCGTGCGGGAACCTGCCCGGGGTGAACTGGAGCAGCGTGCAGCGAACACTTCCCAGCCGGGGCTCACGGAAACGCTGCGTCATCTGATGCGCAAACGCGCCTTCGTGCACCTGGCCCTGGGCGGCGGGCTCACGGCGTTCGTCGGCTATTCCTGGATCATCTGGATGCCGGCGTTCCTCATTCGTTCGCACGGCATGAGTTCGGGGGCCGTCGGCACGGCGCTGGGGCTCATCATCGGCCTTGCCGGTGCTGTTGGCATTGCGCTCGGCGGCTATCTCGCAGATCGCTTTTCCCGCCGCGATCGCCGCTGGGCCTTGTGGCTGGTGTGCGTCGCCATCCTCATCAACGTGCCCTTCGCCTTCGGCGTGTTCCTGAGTGAAGAATCGGACCATGCCCTGTGGTTCATGGTCGTGCCTTTCCTGCTGGGCAATTTCTGGCAGGGCACTTCGTTTGCCCAGACCCAGGGCCTTGCGGGCCTGCGCATGCGCGCAGTGGCAGCTGCGGTGCTCCTGTTCATCGTCAACATCATCGGGCTGGGCGCAGGGCCTCAGTTTGTCGGCATCGCGAGCGACCTGCTGCAGGCCAGCCAGGGTCAGGAGTCACTGCGCTATGCCTTGCTGCTCTGCTCCCTGTTCAACCTGTGGGCAGCGGTGCACTTCTTCATCGCGGGCCGGGTTCTGCCCGCCGAGCTCGATGCCCAGGCAGCAGAGGAAGCCCTCGCCGCACGCGCGGCTTGAATGCTGCGTCAGTCGGCAACCCCCTTCGGTGCGCGCTGCTGCATGAAGCCGAACAGGTAGCCTGCCACCCGCCGCATCTGGATCTCCTCCGCACCTTCGGTGATGCGATAGCGCCGGTGATGCCGATAGATGTGCTCGAAGGGTTTGTGGCGTGAGTAACCCATGCCGCCGTGAACCTGCATCGCCCGATCGGCGGCTTCGCAGCACAGGCGATTAGCCCAGAAATTGCACATCGAGACCTTGTCCGACACCGTGAACGCGCCGTAGGTGTCCATCATCCAGGCGGTCTTGTGGATCAGTGCGCGCAACATTTCGCACTGGGTGTGGAGTTCCACCAATGGGAACTGGATGCCCTGGTTGCTGGCCAGCGCCTTGCCGAAAGTCTTGCGGGTACGGGCGTAGGCCACCGCCTCGTTGATGCAGTACTGGGCGGCACCGAGGCTGGAGGCTGCCTGCCGGATGCGGTTCTCGTTGAAGAAGTGCTGGACGACCTGCAGGCCGCGCCCCTCTCCGCCGAAGACGGCACTGTGCGGCACGCGAACATCCTTGAGACTCACCCGCCCATGGTCGGTCGGCATGTTGAAGGTCCAGAGCATTTCCTCCACGCGGAAACCGGAGGCATCCGTCGGCACGAGGAACGCCGTGATGCCGGTGGCATCGCCCGGCTCACCGCTGGTCCGGGCAAAGATGAGATCCGCCTCCGCGCTGTGGATACCGGTGTTCCAGGTCTTCTCGCCATTGATGACCCATGCGTCACCCTCGCGGACGGCTACGCTCTCCATGTGTGTCGCGTCCGAGCCGTGGGCAGGCTCGGTGATGCCGAAGCCGAGAATCTTTTCGCCCGAAGCCAGTGCCTCGGCCCAGGTGGCTTTCTGGGCCTCGCTGCCATATTCCAGCATCAACAGGAAGCTGATGTTGTTGCCAACGATGGCATGTTCATTCTGCAGATCACAGTGCAGACCCAGGCCCTTGCCGGCCAGGTGCTCCCTGATCACCGCCATTCCGAGGTTGTTGCCATCGCGTCCACCCCAGGCCTTGGGGAAGGGATAGCGATAATGACCGGCGCGATCGGCGCGACGACGGGCTTCGGCCAGCAGGGCCTCCCATTCCGGGTGAGGCAGCCCGCCGTGCTCCCAGTCCGTGCGCGCATATTCCCTGCGATGGTCGAAGAAACGGCGGTTGTCGTCTGCTTCCTCCAGTGGCGTGATCTCACGGGCGATGAAGTCATCGAGTTCGGCCAGGTAGGCGCTCAGTTCAGGTGGCAATTCATGATTCATGGGGACTCTCCGGGGCGGCAGAACGGCAGGTTGCTGGGGTTATAATCGAAAGACCCAGACCAGAGCGAGGAGCATGTCATGAGCAATGTTTACGGGGAGGAGCATCGCAAGCTCCAGGAGCAGTTTTCCACGCGCAAGCTGGCAGACCGCCTCGAGGAAACCATCATCAAGACCGAAGTGGATGAGATGGACAAGGGCTTCATCGAATCCCGCGACTTCTTCTTCCTTTCCACGGTCGACCAGAACGGTCATCCCACGGTCTCCTACAAGGGCGGCGATCCGGGATTTGTGCGGGTGGTGGATCCGGGAACCGTGGCCTTCCCGAGCTATGACGGCAACGGCATGTTCTTCTCCATGGGCAATATCGCCGCCAATCCCAAGGTCGGCATCCTGTTCATCGACTTTGAAAACCCCAACCGTCTGCGCCTGCATGGCGAAGCCAGCGTGTCCGCCAATGACCCGCTGCTGGCGCTCTACCAGGAAGCCGAACTCATCGTGCGCATCAAGGTGAGCAAGATCTGGGTGAATTGCCCGCGCTACATCCCGCAGATGAAGCGGGTCAAACCCTCGGCCTATGTGCCGCGCACTGCCTGCGAAACCCCGCTTGCCACCTGGAAGCGCATCGACTTCGTGCAGGATGTGCTGCCGCCCAAGGATGTCGGGCGTCCCGAGAAGGCGGGTGGTGTGATCACCATCGAGGAATACATCGCCAAGGTCATGCAAGGCGATACATGATCCCGGGACTGGCGCGTCGACACCTCTCCGTTCTGCTGCTGCTCCCCTTGGGGTTCTTGCCGGGCGGAGCGGGGGCCACCCCGGAGGTCGTCGACGTGATCCGGATCTGTGAGGCCGCCCTGGTGGGCGGCTACGATGACGAGCAGGCATCGGCCTGCGACTGGTACGTGCGCCCCTGCGGTGCCTGCGGCGTTGATGCTCCCAGGCGATGGTGTATTCCCGATGACGTCTCCCGCAGGACCGTCGCGGAATATGTGGTGGCGGGACTCTCGACGCTCGAGCCGGGGGACCCGACTCCGCTGGCAGATGCGGTGGACGCGCTGCTCGGGCGGCGCTATCCATGTCAGGACGATCTCCTCAAACCGGCCGCAGCGGGCAGTGAAAAATGAATTCTGAAAAAGTCGTCTTTGCTTTCTTCGTGCTGCTGGCAGCAGCGCTCAACCTGGGTTTCGTGTGGGGTACGATTGACGACCCCGGCCATCACCCGGCGTTTGAGCTCTTCGCCGCACTGGTGATCAACCTGATTGCCACCGTGCTCAAGCTCGGAGACCGGTCGCATCTCGGATCAGTGCTGTTGGCGACCAGCCTCGTTGCCGATGTTCTGCTCGTCGCGGCCGCTGTGTACTGGGGGATCCAGAGCCAGGTCTATGGTCTTGGCGCAGAGCCCGCCACCATTGCCAAGGTGGTATCACTGGCGGCGGGCGCGCTGTTCGCAAACATCGCCTCCACCGTGCTGCTCGTCATCGAGACCGCCAGCGTCCGCCGCTGAACCCGCCCCGGAAGCTCCGGCGTGAATCCGGTTTTCTTCATCATCCTGCGGCGCATGCGTACGCCGCTGCTGCTGCTGATTTCCACTTACGCCATCGCCATTGCCGGTCTGGTCGTCATCCCTGGTGTTGATGATCAGGGAAACCCCTGGCAATTCGATTTCCTGCATGCGTTCTATTTCATCACCTATACCGCCTCCACGATTGGGTTCGGTGAGGTACCTTACCCCTTCACGCCGGGCCAGCGATTATGGGTTTCGCTGTCGATTTACCTGACCGTGCTGGCCTGGTTGTACGCCTTCGGTAACATTCTTGCCCTGTTGCAGGATGCAGCCTTCCAGCGCGCCATCGCACTGCAACGCTTCCGGCGTCAGGTCCGGCGTCGTACCGAGCCGTTCTACCTCATCTGCGGCTACGGCGAGACCGGCATGATGATTGCGCATCTGCTGGCGAGTTATCGCATCGGTGCGGTGGTTCTCGACAAGGACTCGCACGCCATCACCGCCGTCGGCATGGAGACCCATCTCGGCGATGTGCCGGCGCTGGCCGCTGATGCGCGCGATCCCGCCCAGCTTGCGGAGGCCGGGCTGCACCACCCGCTGTGTCTCGGCGTGGTGGCGGTGACCGGTGACGATGAGGTGAATGTGGATGTGGCACTCGCCACTTTCCTGTTGAGCCCCCATTTGAGAATCCTGTGCCAGGCGCAGATGGACGTTGCTGCCATCAAGCTGCCCGCCCGTCATGGCATGTGCGTGATCGACCCCTTCAATACCTTTGGAGCCTCTCTCGCACTGGCCATCCATCAGCCGAGCACGTATCGCCTGCTGCGGATTCTCGGCAGTCTGCCGGGGGAAACCTTCCCGCCCATGATCACGCCTCCCAAGGGACAGTGGGTCATGTGTGGTTATGGACGGTTCGGCCGCGCGATGGAGCGCCATCTGAGGGGAGAGGGCGTGACGCTTGCGGTCATCGAGAGCAGCGAGTCCGTTTCGAGACCCATGGCCGTCATCGGTTCAGGGACTGACACCACTTCCCTGGTGGCCGCGGACATCCACAGCGCCTCGGGCATCATCGCGGGCACGGATTCCGATATCGCCAACCTTGGTATCCTGCTCAATGCGCGAGAACTGAATCCCGACGTGTTCACGGTGCTTCGGCAGAACCTCGATCTCAACAATCCGCTGGTGGCCGCCGCAAAGCCTGGCTTGGTGATGGAGACCAGTCGCATCGTCGTCGGCCAGATTGTGGTGGAGCTGATCAACCCTCTCCTGCGGAAATTTCTGCTGCTTGCCCGGGATCAGTCCACAGTCTGGGCCGAGGCCTTGATCGCGCGGCTGCTGGAATTCGATGCCGAGGCCACACCCGAATCATTCGTGGTGTCTATCACCGGGCAGGATGCGCCCGCCTTGCACGCGCATCTGGCGGCCGGTCGGCGATGTGTACTCGATAGTCTGCTGCGGGATCCGGCCACCGGTGACGAAAGATTGCCCTGCGTCGCGCTGCTGACCGAGCACGCCGGGGAGATCACCTTGCTGCCGGAGCCGGACCATGCCCTCAGAGCTGGCGAGCAACTGCTTTTCGCGGGCGTCAGCCAGTCGGCGAGGCGCATGCAGCCCAGCCTGTGCGACGACCGCGCGCTGCACTATGTGATCACCGGGGACGATTTACCCGCGTCCTGGATCGGGCGATGGTGGCAGCGGCGCAGGCAGGGTGCGCTACCCCGGGTCTGACTCAGCCGACGAAATTCTCGTCCATGCCCTGACGCAGGGCGAAGCGCACCAGATCGGCGGTGGTGGACAGGGCCAGCTTCTGCAGCAGTCGTGTGCGATGCGTGCTCACGGTCTTTACGCTGAGGTTGAGTTCGTTGGCTATCTGGGTGGAGCCCTTGCCGGTCACGATCATCTGGAAGATCTGGTATTCCCGGTCGGACAGATCCTCGAGGCTCGCTTCTTCACGTTTGCGATTGACCGCTTCCTTGAGCAGCGTGCCCACGCTGGGCGTGATGTAGGTGCCGCCGCCGGCCAGTGCGCGTACGGCCGCGACCACCTCATCCGGGTCAGCGCCCTTGTGCAGATAGCCGGCCGCTCCCGCCCGCAGCGTGCGGACTGCGTAGTTCTCCTCGGGGAAGCGGGTGTACAGGAGCACCGGCAGGCGTGGGTGTGCAGCGACCACATCCCGCAGCACCCCGATGCCATGCTTGCCCGGCATGGAAATATCGAGGATCGCGACATCGAAGGCAGCGCGCGCCAAGGCCTCCAGCGCCTCTTCCCCGTTCTTGGCGAAGTCCGCAATGACGATATCCAGGGTATCGGCAAAGACGTGCTCGAGCCCGGCCTGCACCAGGGGATGATCGTCAATGACGATGACTTTGATCATGGGACCTTTCCTCGAAGACTGGATTGCCTGCGCGTCAGCCACGCGGCAGGGTGAAGGTGATACGGGTTCCGCGGGGTGTTTCAGGATGGATGTCGAGACTGCCGCCGAGCTGTGAGACGCGCGCACTCATGCCCCGAATGCCGTAGGCATCCGGGGCACTGAGGAGTGCCGGATCAACGCCCTTTCCATCATCGATCACATGCAGGGTGGCGCGCGCCTCGCCCAGCGCGAGTTCCACCCGTAACTGGGTGGCCGCGGCGTGTTTGGCGACGTTGGTCAGGCTTTCCTGCAGGCAACGGAACAGCGTGATCGAGAGCTGTTCAGGGATGTGCTGGCTTTCCGCCGGCAAGCGGTGCGAGCACTTGATGCCCGTGCGCTGTTCGAATTCCTTGATGTACCACGCCATGGTGGCAGCGAGCCCGAGGTGGTTGAGCATCTGAGGATGCAGGCCATTGACGATGTCATCCAGCGCGCAGCCTGCGTTTGAAATCATCTCCTTGGTGCTCATGAGCAGATCGCGCACTGCGGGAGAAGCCTCGGCAAGCTGGTTGCCGAGGCGATAGAGGCTGATGTTGGCGGCTGTGAAGACCGCACCAAATTCGTCGTGGATTTCCCGCGCGATGCGCCGCCGTTCGGTTTCCTGCACGTTTTGCAGATGCTGCATCAGATCCTTCAGCTCATCGCGTGAGGCGGCGAGCTCGGAGCGGATGCGCTCGCTTTCCGTGATATCGCGGCAGA
>JBDLQR010000130.1:0-7089 GCA_039800485.1 Pseudomonadota bacterium | reverse complement strand
CTACGGCTTCACGCCCCCGCCCGAGGGTTCGCTCTGCACCATGGCCCTCGTGGACTGGGTGAATACGGAGACGGGCGAAACCTGGACCGCGCCGTCCGGCGGCTACAGCCCGCCGAGCGAGACCTGGGTGGTTCAGGAACACGACGTCCTGCCCGACGAATGCGTGCCAGTAGACCCACTGCCCCTTCCTTACGTGACCTTCACCCAAGAGCCTATCTTGGCAGAGGACGGCACCGTCCTTGGTTACCTCGACATCTGGCAGTGGCAGCAGGGGGACTACTCTTTTACGTCCGTCGTGGAGTACGACGCCGCATTCAATGTGGTGAGTACGCTGCATGTGGACAGCACCGGCTACTCCGCATTCAGCACCTACACCTCCACGACCGATGATGAAGGCAACGTCACCGGCCACGAAGAATCCGGCAACTGGGTAGACAGCCAAGGCAACTGGGGCGAGTACGTAAACGTCTTTGATGCATCTTGGCAGCCATTGCGCAACGATTATCGCGACTCCTGGGGCAACACCACGAATACGCTTTATTTTTACGGTGAGGATGGCAGTCCGACTGGTCAGCAGATCCACTCCACGTGGATTGATGCCGACGGCGTTGTAGCGGAGTCCATCACCCTTCTCGACGCCAGCTGGCGCTGTCTGTCCACCGAGTACAGGGACGGCTTCGGTACCACGGTTTTCACCCAGTACATCTATGGCGAAACCGGTGAACTCACTGCGCTTGAGATCACGACGACCGGCGTGGATGAAAACGGGGAAGCCTGGAGCGACTACACCTATCAGTCCCTCACCAGCGAAGGCGCTGGCGGCATCGACGACAGCGAGCTGCTGCCCGTGACCAAGCTGCCCGTTGAGGAGCCAGTCCCGGAAATCATCATCTGTGAGCCGTGGCTCCCTCCGCCCACAGACGTGGATTGCGAACTGCCACCGCCGTACGAGCCAGAGCCGATTCCGGCGGAGTGGCTGCGACCCGCGGAACTGGTGGGAATCCTGCCGCCGGAGATTTGACGTCCCGGTCCGGATCCCCCGGGCATCGGCCGGTGAGGTGCGGGAGCCTGTACGTCGCGCAGAGAAGGGAACTGGTGGGCGGGCGGCGCCAGGTCACCGCACCGGACGCGATCCATTCACATACGCCGGAGAGTGTGGATGACAGGCGAACGGGTGCTGATTCTCGGTGCCGCAGGGCGGGATTTTCACTGCTTCAACACCTGCTATCGCAACGACCCGGCAACGACGGTCGTGGCCTTCACCGCGACGCAAATCCCGGGCATAGCCACGCGACGCTATCCCGCCAGTCTGGCCGGTCCCCGCTACCCTGACGGCATTCCGATCTTCCCGGAAGACCAGCTTGAGACCCTGATCAGCGAGCACGGGGTTCAACAGGTAGTGTTTGCCTACAGCGATGTCTCGCATCTCACGGTCATGCATCTCGCCTCGCGGGCGCTTGCCTGTGGCGCGGATTTCCGTCTGCTTGGTCCTGAACGCACGATGTTGCGTGCCTCCACGCCGGTTGTTTCCGTGTGCGCGGTACGCACCGGCTGCGGCAAGGGCATGGTGGTGCGGCATCTCACGCGTCTGCTCCGGGCGCGTGGAATGCGTCCGGTGATTGTGCGTCACCCCATGCCCTATGGTGATCTCGAACAGCAGGCAGTACAGCGACTTGCCTTGGTCGAAGACTGCGATCGCCACCAGTGTACCCTCGAGGAAAGAGAAGAATACGAGCAGCACATACGGCAGGGCGCAGTGGTCTACGCCGGGGTGGACTATGCTGCGATCCTCGCAGCGGCTGAGCGTGAAGCAGACATCATTCTGTGGGACGGTGGTAACAACGACTGGTCGTTTTTTCGACCGGATCTGGAGATAGTCGTGCTTGATCCGCACCGCGCAGGCGACGAGCTGTGCTATCACCCGGGCGAAACCAATCTGCGACGGGCCGGCGTCCTGATTCTCAACAAACAGGATTCGGCGCCTGCGTCCGGCGTCCGCACGGTGATGGAAAACATCCGCATGGCCAACCCGCGTGCAAGTATTGTCAACGCGCGCTCCGCAATTCACGCCGAAAAGCCCGAAGTCATCCGCGGCCAGCGGGTGCTTGTGATCGAGGATGGTCCCACTCTCACGCATGGCGGAATGGACCACGGCGCTGGCGTCATTGCTGCACAACGGTTTGGTGCGCAAGAAATCGTGGATCCTCGTCCTTACGCCCGCGGCTCCCTGATCGAGGTGCTCAAGCAGTACCCAAATCTCCACCGCGCACTGCCGGCCATGGGATATTCTCCGGCGCAGTTGCAGGATCTGGCCGATACGGTGGCGGCAACGCCGTGCGATGCGGTGATCATCGCAACGCCTGTGGATCTGCAGCGCCTGATCCCCCTGCCGGCGCCGGCCTGCAGGGTGACTTATGACTACGAGGATATGGAGAGCGGCAGGCTCGAGACCTTGCTTGATCAGTTCCTGGGCAGGGTGCCCTGATGCCCGAGCGCATGGTGGTGGCGCTGGGTGGAAACGCCCTGGTGCGCAAGGGAGACCAAGGAACTGCACCTGAGCAGAGCGAACGTGCGCGGGCGGCCATGCAGGCCATCAGTCCCCTGCTTACCTCTGGCATCCAGATGGTGATTACCCACGGCAACGGCCCCACGGTAGGAGCGATACTTCTGCGGCAGCAGCTTGCGCAGGGTACGGTCCCGCCCATGCCACTCGATGTCTGTGGAGCGGAATCACAGGGTGGCATTGGTTATTTTCTGGAGCGGGCCTTGCGCGAGGTGACGCAGCTGCTGCAACCGCAGCGCCCGGTGGCCACCCTGCTTTCCATGGTTGAGGTTGCGCAAGACGATGCGGCGTTCCAGCATCCGACCAAGCCTGTTGGCCCCTGGCTTTCCGCAGAGGAAGCCGCGGCACTCGCTCCGGGTCTGGCGCTGGTGCACGAGGATGATCGGGGTTGGCGGCGCGTTGTGCCTTCTCCCAACCCTCGACGCATCCTGAATCTGGATGCCATCAAAGCGCTGCTGGACGCAGATGCCCTGGTCATCACGCTCGGTGGTGGTGGCGTACCAGTTGCTCGCGATGCCAACCAGCAACTGCGTGGGGTGGAAGGGGTCATCGACAAGGATCTTTCTTCCAGTCTCCTCGCCCGCGAGTTGGGCGCCAGCACGCTGCTGATCCTCACTGACATCGATGCGGTCTATCAGGATTTCAGAGGAGCGCGGCGCCCTTTGCTTCGCATGCATGTGGCTGAGGCCGAGCATCATCTGGCCAACGGGGAGTTTCTGACCGGTAGCATGGCACCCAAGATCGAAGCCGCCGTGGCGTTTTTGCGCGCCGGTGGTCAACGGGTGCTGATCGGCCTGCCCGAAATGCTGTCCGGCCTGCTGTCTGGCACCGTAGGGACTACTGTGCTCCCCTGAGCCTCTGCCCGAGGCACGCCAGACACCCGCTGCGGCAGGATGCCACCGGGAAACTTGCCGCCGAAGGTGATGAAGAACCGACAGATAATCAGGAGCGAGGATCCGATGCGCGTAGCAATCGCCGTGCGGGGCTTTTCCCAGGTCAGGCGGATCCTCGCTGCGGCCCTAGGCGACCATGTCGTCGTTGAATGTGATGCCAGTGACATTGTCGAGGTTGCGCGTGAGGTCGATGTCATCGTGCCGATCATGACGCCTGTTCCCGAGGCCGCACTTGCGAGTGGCCGCCTCAAGCTCGTTCAACAGTACGGCGTGGGCCTTGAAATAGTTGACGTTGAGATGGCGACCCGCGCCGGTGTGCTGGTTGCCAACGTGCCGAGTGTCGGGAGCGGCAATGCGGAGTCTGTCGCAGAGCTGGCGGTGTCGCTGATGATGATGCTTGGTCGCCAGATCCCGACTGCGCTGCAACGCTTTCGCGAACGCCGATTCAGTGGGCCCATGGGGCGTGCGCTGTGGGGTAGCACTGTGGTGATTCTGGGATATGGCGGAATCGGGCAGGAGATTGCGCGACGCCTGGGCGGCTTCGGTGCGCGCCTGATCGTGGTGTCTCGACACGGCCCCGGGGGCGGCCGCAGTCGCGATCCGGGTGTGAAAGTCGACCTGCACGTGGCGGCGACACACCTGATGGAGGTGGTGGGTGAAGCCGACTATCTGGTTGTGGCAGCCCCGGCAACCGCAGACAACATCGGGCTGGTGGATGCGCGCGTTCTGGGTGCGATCAAGGCTGGCGCGTTCCTGGTTAACATCGCACGCGGCCAGGTGGTGGATTACAAGGCCCTGCTCGCGGCGCTGGCCAGCGGACGCCTCGCAGGAGCCGGCCTCGACGTGTTCTGGCAGGAGCCCTTCGATCCGACCGATGCACTGATGCAGTACAACGTGATCGCAACGCCGCACATCGGCGGGGTGACTGAGGAAAGCCTCGCCGGCATCGGTGCAGCGGTGGTGCGCAACATCGAGAAGCTTGGCCGCGGTGAACTGCCAGACCATTGCGTCAATGCCGGCGTCTGGGCGCAGATCTGAGCAAGGACTGACCCCCGACGATGATGCCGGCTGAGTCATCCGCGAAGCCCGGTATGGTCAAAAGCCTCTTGGAAAAAAGCCGGGAAGCACATGAATTGGTGACAGTTACCCAATTTCCGGTAATCGGGTAACTGTCACCAATTTCTGTCAGGGTTCAGCGCGCAGTCGGTAGAGAGTGCCCACCACACTAGGGGCGTAATTTCGGGGAGCAAAAGCGTTCGCCAGCGCCTGTTTTGCACGCCAGCCGGTGCAGTGTCCCGGCGCCACAAGGCGTGGAGAGACGCGGTCGCTGAGATCAGCCACCGTCTCAGGGATGCGCTGCTCCATGACCCGACCCGCCAAATGGTAGCCACCCAGGACCAGATCCACCGGCACCCCGGGGAAGCAGTCCATCGCCCCAAGACAGGCATTCACGATGCCCGCATGGGAGCAGGCTGAGAACACGCTGAGTCCGCGGCCGCGCACGCGGGCCGCCAGAAAGCGTTCGTCCATGATCAGCGGATCAGCCTCCAGCTTCTCGCCTCTGAACGTGTGATGCCCGGCCAGTCCGGTTTCATAAGACGTGACGCGGGGAATGGCGCCACTCGCGAAGAAGAAATCTCCCGCAAGGAGATGTGCCTCGGAGTGCTTGATGACCTGCCCGCCTGCGGCCTCCATAGCCACAAAGCTCGGCTCCTCCGGTAGCAGCAGCAAGGTGCCGTCCGCCGCCATCAGCCCGCGCTGGTCAGGACGATCGGGATGCAGATCCACAATCAGCGGCGCGTTTCGACCCTGCCGGGCGCGGGCTTCCGCAATGGCTGCAATCACCTCCGGAAAGCCTCCGCTGTGGTCGAAGTGCCAGTGGGAGAGGAAGAGCAGCTCAATGGAAGCGAGGTCGAGATTCAGGCGTTGCGCGTTATCCAGCCACAAGTCCGGATAGGGACCGACGTCGAACAGCACACTGCGGGATTCTTCCCCCACACGCCCCGTGAGCAGTACAGACAATCCGTGACATGCACAGCAGAGCTGGTCCATCACCACCTTGCAGGCGTGTCCTTCGTGAACTCTTGATGGGGGCGTGCGGGCCGCGAGGTGCACAACCTCCGGCACCTGCGGGCTGCCGGGCTCCACGCTCGAAAGCGTGTCTGTTTCATTGTCCACCACCACCAGGACTTCAAGGGCATCGAGCTCACGGAGATCGAGCGCTGTTTCTCGTGACATAGGAGTTCTCCCTTGAAATGCGGACTGTGCCGGGGGGCGGGCAAGGCCTGACGCCGTTGTTTGCTCGTGAGGCGCTACCCACTCAGGACTGAACGAAGATGCTGCCGTTGACTATACCGGCAGCTTGCATGTGCCGCGATTCTGTGTCGGCGGGAGCCCTGCGTCTGCCGAGCTGGCCGCTTGAAGACTGGCTCCCCAACCGTAGGTCCGGGCGAAGTGTGCCGAAAAACTAACGGACGACGTGAATCAATGCAGACCAGCCAAGAGAATGGCGGAGCTAATAGTGAAAACGTATATACTTTGTCCATACGTGAGACATCAAGAGGCGCTCAATGTCCAAAGAAGCGGTTTTCACCATGAAGCTGGAGCCAGAGCTGCGCGCTGAATTCATGGCCGAGGCCGAGGCCAGCCATCGCCCGGCTTCGCAAATCCTACGTGAATTGATGCGTGAGTTCGTGCAACGCCAGCGCCAGGCGCGCGAGTACGAAGCGTTTCTGCGCGACAAAGTCGCGAATGCGAGAGAACAAATCCGCACTGGTGACTACGCCGGCGGAGATGATGTCGAGGCACGCTTCGCTGCACGACGCGCGCAGGTGCTGGCCAAGGCGGACAGTCCTGGCGCATGACGGTCTTCTGGGTCTCCACTGCCGAGCGGGACCGCGCAGACATCATTGATTACATCAGCCGAGACAACCCTCTGGCCGCCATACGAATGGATGAACTCTTCGCCGAGGCGGCTGGCCGGCTGGATGGGAACCCGCACCTCGGCAGAGCAGGACTGATTCCAGGGACTCGTGAGCTCACCCCCCACGAAAGTTACCGGCTGGTCTATGAAGTGCGGGACAACACAGTGTGGATTCTGGCACTGGTGCACACCGCAAGAATGTGGCCACCAAGGTAGCCGTAATTAATCACTAGCCGCAAAACCGCTCCACCCGGTCGGCGCGCGGTTGTCACCCATGTCTTAGGTACGTTCTGTCACCGATGTCTGAAGACCGGACAGGGGAGATGTGGTGGGCCCGCTCGGACTCGAACCGAGGACCAAGGGAATATGAGTCCTGAGGCTTAATATAGGAGATAAAAGAAAAATCCCGTTCTACCAATTGCTTACTAAACATAACTTTTGGGGAAGCTAGGAGTCGAGTGTCATGTGCCGACCGGCTTCCCGACCTGATGAGCACTGGTGCGGGTTGCTGCGGGTCAAGCGCCCAGCAGGCGGCGAGCAAGCACGCTCTGCATATCACGGCGTCCGTCCGCAATCAGGTAAATGATGACTTGGCTGCCTGTGACACGGTAGATCACGCGGTAAGGCTTGAAGAATGCCTGGCGGTATTCTTTGATGCCAAGACTAACCAGTTCCTTCGGATAGCTACCGCGTTCCGGGAATCTCGACAG
>JBDLQR010000129.1:0-6972 GCA_039800485.1 Pseudomonadota bacterium | reverse complement strand
GCTACCACGGCGTGAAGTTCTACGAGACCTTCGGGGACTTCGGGTTCAGCATGAAGGCCCGCTTGGAAACACTGCGCACCCTGGGGCCGGCAATGAGCCCGTTCAATGCCTTCATGTTCCTGCAGGGACTGGAAACGTTGCCGCTGCGCATGGAGCGACACTGCGCAAATGGTCTCGCTGTGGCTGAATTCCTGGCCTCACACTCCCAGGTGGCCTGGGTGCGCTTTCCCGGACTGCCCGGAGATCGCTACCACGCGCGCGCGCAGAAGTATCTGCCGAAAGGAGCGAGCTCCATCATGTCCTTCGGCATCAAGGGCGGCATGGCGGCGGGGGTCAAGTTCATCGAGAACGTACAGTTCCTGAGCCATCTTGCCAACGTGGGTGACGCCAAGACGCTGGTCATTCATCCGGCGTCCACCACGCATCGGCAACTGTCCGAAGAGCAGCAGATTGCCGCGGGTGTGGGGCCGGACATGATCCGCATCTCGGTCGGTCTGGAGACGCTCGACGACATTCTCTGGGATATCGATCAGGCACTGCAAAAGGCGGCCAAATCATGAGTGAAGCGCTCATCCAGCAACTCCATGCGATCGTCGGTGATGCCGGGCTTGTGCTGGGAGACGACATCTCGGCACGCAATATCCATGTCTGGCGCCAGGAGCCGGTGCGCGCGCGAGTGATCGTGAGACCGGCCTCGGTGGAGGAAGTCTCGGCAGTCCTCACGCTGTGCAATACGCTTGGACAGACGGTGGTGGCTCACGGTGGACTTACAGGGCTTGTTCAAGGCTGCAACGGCACCGAGGCCGACGTGGTGTTGTCTCTGGAGCGCATGAACCGGATTGAGGAAATCGATCCGATGGGGCGGACCATGACCGTGCAGGCCGGTGTACCCCTGCAGGCACTGCAGGAGGCCGCCGAAAAGCATGGACTGATCTTCCCGGTCGATCTGGGGGCGCGCGGAACCTGCCAGATTGGCGGGAATGTCTCGACCAATGCGGGTGGCAATCGCGTCATACGCTTCGGCATGACGCGGGAGAACGTGCTGGGGCTGGAAGCCGTGATGGCTGATGGAACCGTGATCACCTCCCTCAACACGATGATCAAGAACAACGCCGGCTATGATCTGAAGCATCTGTTCATCGGCACCGAGGGCACTCTGGGCATCGTCACCCGGGTGGTGATCCGACTGCGCGAAATGGCCCTCGGTCAGCAGACGGCGTTCGCTGCCTTTGACAACTTCGGCCAGGTCGCCGAGTTCCTGCGCTTCATCGACCGAGCGATGGGGGGCGGCCTCAGCTCTTTCGAGGTGATGTGGCGGGATTTCTACGAACTCGTCACCACACCGCCGAGCAACAACGCGCGACCTGTGCCAGTGGAACACACCCATTTCGTGATCTGCGAAGCGCTGGGTACCGGGCATGCCGATGACGCCGAACGCTTCGAGAACACCATGGCGGAGGCACTGGAAAAAGGCTTGATCGTCGATGCCGCGGTGGCCAAGTCCGAGGGCGAACGTCGCGCGATGTGGAAGATTCGCGATTCCGTGGACCAGTTCTTCCGCTACGGGCCGGCCTTCCTGTACGACGTGAGCCTGGCGATACGCGACATGGACGCCTATGTCAGCGAGGTCAAACGCCGACTGTCAAAGGCCTATCCGGAGCATCATTGCTTCACTCTGGGCCATATCGGTGACGGCAATATCCATTTCGCCATCGCTGTCGGCGATGGGGGCGCAGAGCATCACCACAGGGTCAATCTCTGCGTGTACGAACCCTTGCAGTCCATCGGCGGTTCGGTTTCTGCCGAACACGGTATCGGCACTGAAAAAGTCCAGTACCTGCCACTGAGCCGCAGTCAGGCGGAAATAGCCCTGATGAAACATCTCAAGCAGGCGCTCGATCCCAAAGGCATTCTGAATCCGGGCAAGGTATTCCCTCTGACCTGATGCGGCGGGCCGCAGTCATGGCATCAGCCGGTTTTCCTGTCGGGCCACCGCTCTCGCCCGAAAAGGCAGACGCTCTGCTGGGTGCAGAGACATTCCTTGCCGCGGGCTGCGTCGATTGGGATGGCCGCCTGCGCAGCAAGCTGGTGCACCGGGACAAGCTCGAGAGCCTATGCCGGGAAGGGGTTGCCATGAGCACGGCGATCTTCGCAACCGATGTGACCGACACTCCGATGGCCAATGGCCTGTTTCAGGATCCCGCGCATGGTTATCCCGATGCCCGGTTGATCTTTGATGCGCAAAGCCTCTGCAAGGATGTATCCCGGTCCGGCGAAACCAGAGTCCTGCTGCTGGGGCAGCTGGAGGCTGAATACGCCGCGTGGTGCCCGCGGGCGCTGCTTGGGCGGGAGCTCTCGCGCCTGCATGCACTAGGGTTCATGGCCCGTGGTGCAGGTGAACTCGAATGTCATGTGCTGGCAGAGACCGCTGAGACCCTCCAGGTCAAACGCCCGGCCGCATTGCAGTCCCATCCGGATTTTCTGCGGATGTACTCCCACCTCGATCATCTGGTCGCCGCGCCATTGCTGGAACAGTTGCAGGCACGCGCGGCGGCAATGGGGCTTCCTGTCCGCACCATGCATGCAGAATTCCGTGGCTTGCTCGAGGTGTGCTTCGAGCCCGAAGATCCCCTGGCGGCCGCCAGTCACTGGCTTTGTTTCAAGACCATGGCCAAGGCCGTCGGGCGTGAACACGGCGCGCTTTTGAGTTTCATGGCGCGTTTGAGCGAGGTGCATGAAACCGCAGGCGGGCATCTGAATCTCTCGCTGCTGCACGTGGGCGACCAGTCGCCGGCATTTGGTTACGATCTGGACGCCGCACAGCCAAACGAAATCCTGCGCTGTTTCCTCGGTGGGCTGCAGCAGTATCTGCCGGATTTCTTTCTGGTGTTTGCGCCCAATCTGAACAGCTGGAAGCGCTTTGCAGGGCCTGCCTTCGTGCCAAGAACCAACAGCTGGGGATTGGACAACAAGACCGCAGCACTGCGTGTGGTGGCCGCCACGCCGGGGGAGACCCGCATCGAAATCCGGATCGGGGGGGCAGATGTCAATCCCTGTCTCGTCTTCGCGGCCGCTTTGGCGGCAGGACGTCTGGGCATCACGGAACGCCTGTTGCCGAGGCCCGCAGCCGGCGGAGATGCTGCGCAACCGGGCCTGCATTGTGCCGCGCCGTTTCCGTCTGATTTTGCGCAGGCGATTGTCCGCTGGCGTGGTTCGCCGCAGGTGCGGGCGGTATTCGGTGCGGAGTTCGTCGATGCGTATGCCCGCAGCCGCGAATGGCAGCTGGCGCTTTTTTCACAGGCCGTGACCGACTGGGAGGTCAGGCAGTTTGCGGAGGGTGTATGAGCGATCCGGTGCCTTTTCCATTCATTGATGAACTCGCGGTGAAGCCGGAATGGCTGGATCCCAACGGGCACATGAATGTTGCGTTCTACCTGCGGGCGGTGGACGACGGCAGCAATGCGTTTTTTGATGATGTGGGTCTGGGCTGGGGGTATACGGCAGAGGGCCAGGGGTCGGTGTTCGTCACCTCGTGCAACATGGATTTTCGCCGTGAGCTCTTTGCCGGCAATGCAATACAGGTCAGCACCCGACTGATTGACTGGGGCCCCAAGCTGATTCATACCTACAGCGAGGTCAGGCACAAGTCAGAGGGATGGGTGGCGGCCACCTGCGAGTCACTCTACATGCATATTTCCTTCGCCACCCGGCGTGGAGCCCCCATGCCCGAAAGTGCGCAGCGCCGGCTTGCCGAGGTGTTGCGGGTGCACACTGAGTCGCCTGTACCCGAAACACTCAACCGGCCGCTGGGAATTCGCCGCACGACATGAACAAGCAGCCGCGCCATCCCGCACAGCGTCCGCCTGCGGTGGGGCGACGCGGCATGGTCGCCTGCAGTCAGACGCTTGCGAGCCAGGCCGGTATCGACATGCTGCGCGCGGGCGGCAGCGCGGTGGACGCGGCCCTCGCGGCCAATGCGGTGCTCGCGGTCACCGAACCACAGATGTGCGGCCCGGGCGGGGATCTCTTTGCCATGGTCTGGGACCCGGGGACGCGGCACCTTCACGGCCTGAACGCCAGCGGACGCGCGCCCCTGTCACTCAGTTTCGATGCCCTGCGCACGGCGCTCGATGGCGCACGGGTCATGCCGGCCCGAGGACCGATGACCCTGACGACGCCCGGGGCTGTGGCTGGATGGCAAGCGTTGCACCAGCGTTTTGGCAGGCTGCCATGGTCGCAACTCTTCCGACCCGCGATCGAGACTGCCGAACGGGGCTTTGCGGTGGGCGTGCGCAGCCAGGAATCGTGGTCCCACGCTGCCGGGGAATTGCTGCATGAACCCCGACTGTCAGCCTGCCTGGCCGCTTTCCGCCAAATCTTCATGCCGCAGGGGCGGGCACCGGAACCGGGAGAAAGTTACCGTAACCCCGCGCTCGCCGGGCTTTTCAGGGAACTGGCCGGGCAGGGTGGCGATGCTTTCTACCGAGGCGCGATCGGTGAGGCGCTGGTGCGAGCCAGTGCCGCCTGCGGAGGCTCGATCTCTCAGCTTGACCTCGAACACGCCGCGATCGATTGGGTAGAACCCCTGAGCACCCGTTACCGCGACCACGATATCCATGCGCTGCCGCCCAATGGCCAGGGACTGAGCGCCTTGCAGATGCTGGCAATGCTCGAGACGTCACCGCCGGTTGCGAACGGTGACGATCCGGCGTGGTGGCATCGGTATCTGGAGGCCAAGAAGCTCGCTTTTGCTGACCGTGCCCGGCATTACGCCGACCCGGACTTTGTCGATGTCCCACCCGCGGAATTACTTTCAGACGCTTATGTCCGCACCCGCGCAGCGTTGATTGATCCCGCGCATGCGCGGGCGGATCAGACACCGGACAGGGTTGTCGTGCCGGCCAGTGACACCACCTATCTCTGCGTGGCGGACGCGGATGGAATGATGGTGTCGCTGATCCAGAGCCTTTTTGTGCCGTTTGGTTCGGGGGTGGTGGTGGGGCCCTATGGTTTTGCCCTGCAGTCGCGCGGCAGCGGATTCTCGCTTGAACCTGGGCACCCCAATGTGCACGCTCCGGGCAAGCGCCCCTTCCATACGATCATGCCGGGCTTCGTCACGCGGGACGATCAGCCCGTGCTCAGCTTCGGGGCAATCGGTGGCGACATGCAGCCCCAGGCGCAAGTCCAGATTCTTGCGCGGATCCTCGAATTCGGGTGTGACGTGCAACGGGCTGGCGAGCTGCCGCGCCTGCGGCATCATGGCGGACCGGCGCCCAATGGTGACCACCAGCAAGGTTTGGGCGTGGTGGAGTACGAACCGGGGTTCCCGCCGGAAATCCTCGCCGCGCTGGCGGCGCGCGGCCATGTGCTGCGCGCCCAGTCGCATCCGGTAACCGGCTTTGCCGGCGGCTATCAAGGTATCATTCGCCCCACCGTGAAGGGTGGTTATCAAGGAGGCAGCGATCCTCGAATGGACGGCTGCGCCCTGGGTTTGTGATTCTCCGCGCATGAAAGAGATCCCGATGCAGCGTTCCCCGAAAGTCGGTTTTGTCAGCCTGGGTTGCCCGAAGGCGCTCGTGGATTCCGAGCGCATCCTGACCCAGCTGCGCGTCGAGGGGTATGACATCGTCAACACGTACGCGGGCGCTGATGTGGTGGTGGTCAATACCTGTGGCTTCATCGACAGCGCCAAGGCGGAGTCGCTGGAGGCGATAGGTGAGGCGCTGAACGAGAACGGGCGGGTGGTAGTGACGGGTTGCCTCGGTGCGAATGCAGATGAAATCCGCAGCATTCACCCCCAGGTGCTTTCGATCACGGGTCCGCATCAGTACGAATCCGTGGTCGCCGCCGTGCGTGAACATGCACCGGCGCCGGTTCACGATCCGAGGGTCGACCTGGTGCCCCCGCAGGGCATCCGCCTGACGCCGCGTCACTACGCATACCTCAAGATCTCCGAGGGCTGTAACCACCACTGCTCCTTCTGCATCATCCCCTCGATGCGCGGACGCCTGCAGAGTCGGCCACTGCCCGAGGTGATGCGCGAAGCAGAGCGTCTGGTAACGGCCGGCGTGCGGGAGTTGCTGGTGATTTCGCAGGACACCAGTGCGTATGGCAGCGACCTGCGCTACCCGAGTGCCATGTGGCGCCACGCGGAGCGTGTAACGAACTTCCATGGCCTGTGTGCATCCCTGGGTGAACTCGGCGTCTGGGTGAGGTTGCACTATGTGTACCCCTACCCGCATGTGGATGATGTGTTGCCACTGATGGCCGAGGGCAAGGTACTGCCCTATCTGGACATTCCGTTCCAGCACGGCAGTCCACGCATCCTCAAGCTGATGCGTCGCCCGGCGGCGGCCGAGGATACCTTGGCGCGCATCCGTCACTGGCGCGAGATCTGTCCAGATCTCACCTTGCGCAGTACCTTCATCGTGGGGTTTCCCGGTGAGACCGAAGCCGAGTTCGAGGCGCTGCTCGACTTTCTCGATGAAGCCCAGCTTGATCGTGTCGGCTGTTTCCCGTATTCGCCGGTGGAGGGTGCCGCGGCCAATGCGCTGGCGGATCCGGTGCCGGAGAGTGTTCGCCAGGAACGCTGGGAGCGCTTCATGCAGCATCAACAGCGCATCAGTGCCTCGCGTCTCTCGCGCTACATCGGACGCACGGTGGATGTCCTCATCGATCAGGTCGAGGGCAAGATGGCGATCGGGCGCAGTGCTGCAGACGCACCGGGCATCGATGGTGTGGTTCGAATCAAGGGTGGGGGCAAGCTGCAGCCCGGCACATTGCAGCGCGTGCTGATCGACGCCAGTGATGACTACGACCTCACAGGACGACTGGCTGCAAAGCCCGGTGCCGCGTCATGAGGCACCCGCCGAACCAGGCCGAGGCATGTCGTTGAACAAGATAGCTTTCATCGGTCTCGGCGTGATGGGGTTCCCGATGGCCGGGCATCTGCAGCGGATGGGTCATGCCGTG
>JBDLQR010000128.1:0-7212 GCA_039800485.1 Pseudomonadota bacterium | reverse complement strand
CTTCGCAATGTTGGGGTCGGGCTGCAGCATGCTGGGCACGCAAGCACCCGGCGGGTATACGACTGCCCCGGAGATCCCCATCCCCGGGCCTGCTGCAGAGGACTTTCCCACTGTACCCGGAAACCTGGACACCTTGGGCCTGGTGGCCTACGCGGCAAGCATGCAGGGCAAGCCCTACCGAACCGCAGGAGATACCCCCAGTGAGGGCTTTGACTGCAGTGGGCTGGTGCAGCATGTCTTCGGGCGGTTTGACCTCTACTTGCCCCGGGACGCGGCCAGCATGGCCGACGTTCTGCCCCCAGTGTCTCTCTCGCAGGTTCAGGCCGCAGACCTTCTGTTCTTCAACACCCAGGGTCGTCCCTATTCCCACGTCGGAATCTACCTCGGAGACGGGCGATTTGTGCACGCGCCCAGTCCACGTACCGGTCGGGTCATCATCTCGGCCGTGGACAACCAGTACTGGAGACAGCGGGTGACGGGTGCGCGGCGACCCGGTCAGGTGAGCTATGCCCTGTCGAGCAATGAGGGGCAGGTCACCCGCAGACGTTGAGGATGGGCATCGCCCGGGAAAATTTCTCGACTGGAACTGATATAGATCCATAAATCGAGACGGACCGTATTGCAAAGCGCTGCAACATGGTCCAACATCCCGCCCAGATTGCAATGCAGCATCTTTAGATCTAGCGAGGGAAACCCCATGGACTTCCAGATTGACGCCGCCTCCGACACCCTTGATTCCGCACATGCCCCGGTGGGCCATGCGCCTCTGGGACGATTGACCCCCGCCCGCCAGACGGTCATCCGTATCCTGAAGGCCACCGACCGCGCGCTCACTCATCACGAAATCGAACAGCAAGCACGCGCCGACGGTATCCAGTTCGACCGCGTGACCCTCTACCGCGCACTGGAGTGGCTGGTCACCAAGGAACTCGCCCACAAGGTGGCTGCCGAGGACCGCATCTGGCGCTTCAGTGCCGCGCGCGGCAACAACCGTGACCAAGCGTACTTCCACTGCACGAGCTGCGGCTCCGTGTATTGCCTTGACCTCGCCCCTGCTTACGCTCCCGTTGCCGTGCCCGAGGGCTTCAAGGCCAAGCGGGTGGAGATCATGGTGCGTGGCGAGTGCGCCAAGCCCGAGTGCAAGCGCTGAGCCTCACCTGACCACAGTCACCGGCCGCAATGGCCGGTGATCTCTTCTGCCCCAACACCAAGTCATCCGTCCGAAGACCGACTCCTCAGCGCTTTTTTCCGCGTGAGCCGGGCAATTTTTCCGCTACCCCGGTACCGGCACCGGTTTCCAGCAGACTGCGTAGCATCCAGGCGTTTTTCTCGTGAATCTGCATCCGCTGGGTCAGCAAATCGGCGCTGGGTTCATCGCCGGCCTTGTCCACCTTCGGAAACAATTTGCGTGAGGTGCGAATCACCGCCTCCTGGCCGGCGATGAGCTGCCGGATCATGTCCTCAGCCGCTGGCGACCCTGTCTCCTCCTCGATGCTCGCCAACTTCATGAACTGTGAATAGGAGGCCGGTGCAGGGAAGCCAAGAGCTCGAATACGCTCTGCGATGGGGTCCAGCGCGTTCCACAGTTCCGTGTATTGGTCCATGAACATCAGGTGCAGGGTGTTGAACATCGGCCCGGTGACGTTCCAATGGAAGCCATGGGTCTTGAGGTAGAGTGAGTAGCTGTCTGCCAGCAGGCGCGAAAGTCCCTCTGCAATCGCTTCCCGATCCTTGGCATTGATTCCTATGTCCATGCAAAACCTCCTTCGGAAAGTGACGGAGCCCTGACTCTAACCCTGATCGGCTTTTCCTGCAGCGACTCTGTCGTCATGTCTGGTGCGGACGGGGCATCAATCACAAGCACGCGTGCGCCTGGCCGTTCAACGTGACAGGGCGCGCGTCATCTCACGGTGGTAATGCGCGAGCGCCGGCTCGTTGCGACCGAAGACCGTGTGCGACTGGGCTGCGCTGTGGAAGCCCTGTTGAATGCCCTCGCCCAACGGGAAGTCCTCGTTCTGCACGACGTTGAGCACGATTTCCAGATTGCGATCCCAGTGGCGACGCGCCTTTTCCGTCAGCGCGGGCGACGGTGAATACAAAGACAGGCGCATGGTCGCCTCGTCGGGCGAGTTGCCCGGGAAGATCTGCCAGAGCTCGATCTGTTCGCCTTGCCACACCACAACAGTGTTTGGAAACAGGATGTAGATGACCACTGTGTGCGGCAGGACCGACCATGACTCGCTGCCGGCTTGCTCATCCGGTGTGGTGATGGATTTTCGCGGCGAGACCAGGCGGAAATGCGGCCCATAGGCATCAAACAGGCCGAGGTTGTGGAAAAACGTGCTGCAGATGGAATCCCGGTGCAGTACACAGAAGTGATAGGACTCGAGAAAGGTGTCGATCACGAGCTTCCAGTTCATGCGCCGTGTGATCTCACGCGAGGCATAGTGCGAGAAGGTTCCCAGCCCGTAGGCTGCGAGCTCCGGTCCGAGATTGCCCAGCCATTCGGCCACATCCATGTCCATGCCGGGTGTGGGACATACCCACAGCATGCCGTGCATTTCCTGTGCGGCAAGCCGGGTCAGTCCGAAGTCTTCGCGCGCGAGCGCGGCAAAGGATGCTTCATCAGGGCGGTTGACGAGGCTGCCGTCCAGGCCGAACACCCAGGCATGGTAGGGACAGGTAAAACCCCGCGCAGCACCACAGGCTTCCGCCACGCGCGCGCCGCGGTGGCGACAGACGTTCAGGAAGGCACGAAAGTGACCTTCCAGATCGCGCACGAGCAGTATCGGAACTCCCGCAAGGTCGTGCACGCGATACGTGCCGGGTTCCGGCAGATCGTTGCTGAGACCAAGACACAGTGGCTGCCGCCGGAAAAATGTCTCTTTCTCACTCGCCGCAATCGCGGGGTCGATGTATTCGGAAACCGGCTGCAGGTAGGGCGCCTCAGCGCGGTCGGTGCCCTGGGTGTCGATGAGATTGAGAAGCCTGCGTGCGACGTTCAGTTGTTCTGCATGCTGCATGGCGGTGCTCGCTGTTTACGCTGTAAAGGGTGCAGTCACGCTGGTCGGACCCACACACTGTTGTCATGAAATGCAGCCCCGCCGACCGGTCCGGCGGGATCGGCGCCCGTCAGCGCATTGATGCCGAGTCCCCCGGGGAAGGAATCGTTGGGCCACAGACTCTCACAGATGACGACACCACGCTGCAAGCCATCGAAGGTTTCCAGCGCGAGTTCCACTTCGCCCCGGGCATTGCCTACCCTGACCCTTGCGCCGTCTGTGGCGCCCAGGCCGGAGACGTCGTCCGGATGCATCATCAGGGTTGGACCTTTTTCCCGACGGCGAGAAGTCGGTGTTTCGGTGAAGCTGGAATTCAGGAACTGGCGAGCCGGCGCCGTGACCAGCCGGAAGGGCAGGGCCTCGGTGCTGGCTTCAATCACCTCGTGGTGATCCGGCAGCTCAGGCCACTGGTGTCCTGCGCCAAAGCCCTGTGGCGCAAGCGCCGACCAGTTGGCGCGGAAATGAAACTTCCGGTCGGGATGGGCAAAGCCCTCCAGGTAGTGCGCGGTGGCAAAGTCGGGCTGGCAATCGATCCACCGTTCCTGTTCCAGACCTGACAGATCGCCCCAGCCGGAATGCCTGAGCGTCCAGTCGATGATGTCGCGCGGGCTCATCCCGAAACCGCTGTGGCTGACACCGAGACGGGTGGCCAGGGCACAGATGACGTCATGATTGCTGCGGCACTCCCCGGGGGCCTCGACAATCTTCGGCCCGAGCAGGATGTGCTGCTGACCGCCCGCCTGGTAGAGGTCGTCATGTTCCATGAACATGGTCGCAGGCAGCACGATATCGGCCATCTTCGCGGTATCGGTCATGAACTGCTCATGCACGCAGGTGAAGAGATCCTCGCGCAGAAAGCCCCGCCGCACGACGTTCAGATCGGGCGCGACCGACATCGGATTGGTGTTCTGGATGAACAGGGCAGTTACCGGTGGCCCACCGGCGAGGGCTTTTTCGTCATGCGCGAGCACCGCCCCGATGCGGGACTGGTCGAGCATGCGGACCGTCGGGTCCCGCATCTCGCTGCCTTCAATCAACGAGCGGTCCCAATGGAAGATGGCACCGTTGTTGTGGAAGGCACCGCCACCCTTGTGCAGCCAGGCACCGGTCACGGCGGGGATGCAGGCCGCGGCATGCATGTTGATGGCCCCGTTGCGCTGACGCGAGAAACCATAGCCCAATCTGAAGAACGTGCGTGGGTGCTCGCCCACCAGGCGGGCGAAGGCCTCGATCGTGGCTACCGGTACGCCGCTGATGGCGCTGGCCCAGGCCGGGGTGCGGCTCTGCAGGTGGGTCTCCAGTGCCTCGGGGCAGTCGGTGTAGCGCGCGAGGTACTCGCGGTTCGCATAGCCGTCGCGGAACAGGCAGTGCATGACCGCGCAGGCCACGGCGCCATCCGTACCGGGCCGGACACAGACGAAGAGATCCGCTTGTTCGGCCGTGGCATTGCGGTAGGTATCCACCACCACGAGCTTCGCCCCCCGTGCGCGGCGCGCGGCCAGCGCATGGGTCATCACGTTGATCTGGGTGGTGGCGGCATTGGTGCCCCAGATGACCACCACATCGGCTTCCGCCATCTCGCGCGGGTCACAGCCTGCGAGCTTGCCGGTGCCAGCGAGGAATCCGGTCCAGGCGAGGGTGACACAGATGGTGGAATACTGGCCTGAGTAGCGCTTGGCATGCCGCAATCGGTTGATTCCATCGCGCATCACCAAGCCCATCGTCCCCGCGTAGTAATACGGCCAGACGGTCTCGGCTCCGTGACGCTGCTCGGCCCGGAGCAGCCCCTCGGCAACCTCATCCAGTGCCGCCTCCCAGGAGATCCTCTCGAATTGACCCTCGCCCTTCGCACCGGTGCGCCGCAAGGGATGGAGCAGTCTGTCGGGGTGGTGGATGCGCTCGGCATAGCGCGCGACCTTGCTGCAGATGACCCCGGCCGTGTAGCTGTTCTCGCGTGCGCCCCGCACCTTGCCGATGGTCCGGGCATCGAGCTGTTCGATCTCGAGCGCGCAGGTCGACGGACAGTCATGGGGGCAAGCGCTGTAGCGCAGGCGTGTTTCGGCGTTCACTTTGAAGGGGCTCCGGTCAGCGGATCATGCCTGCCAGTGTGCGACCACGCCCCGCCTAGGGCAACGCCCGGCATTTGCGTATGATCAGACTCCCTTGCCCCGAGTGACTGCCGCCATGAAATCCCGCCTCGTCCTGTTGCGCCCGGTGCTGTTGCTGCTCTGTCTGTCCCTGCTGGGAGGTTGCCTCAACCTCAGCCAGACGCGGGTGACACCTGAACATCGGCAGTTGAAGAACAAGGTGGGAATCGTGGTCCTCATGGACCCGGCACCCAGGATGCATCACCTGCAGCTCTCGGTTCTCAAGAGCACGGCAGGCCAGCTCGATCTGCCGGGCTGGAATGTGCGCGCTGCAGTCACGGAATACCTTGCCCAGCGTATGCGCGGCATGACGCTCTATGTGAAGACCGTGCAGTACGACGACAACACCTTCCCCAGCCCGTACGACAGCAGCATGGCTTATCCCGCCTTCGAGCGGCTGCGGCAACCGCTCGGTACATGGGCCGCCGGTCAGGGGCTGGACATGGTGGTCGTGGTGTATCGCCAAAGCAGTGAGGACTTTTTCGGCGAGTCCATTGAAAACCTCATCGGCTATGGCGTGGCGCGGCACGCGGAAGAGCGTACTGATGCCTATGCCACGGTCTATCTCGAAGCCCTCGATACCTCCGGGCGCCTGATCGGCAATTCCGACGGCCAGAAGAACATCCGCATCGACGATGCCCTGTGGCGGCCGGAATTCAGTGTGGACAAGGCGCGTGTCACAGTGGCGGGCGCGGCGGGCAAGGCCTTGCGTGAACAGGTGACGCAGGCGCTGCTCGATGCCGTGTTGCTGGCGGCGCAGGAAGCCGGACTTTCCCACTGATCGCCCCACGGAGCACGCGCATGCATTTCGTCATCATGGGGGCGGGTGCCCTCGGTATCCTGCTCGCGGCACATCTGTCCCGGGCCGGGCACGAAGTTCTGCTCGTGGCGCGTGGTGCCCGTGCCCGGGCCCTGGCGGAAGGCGGGCTGCAGGTACGCGGCCTCGCCGATTTCAGAGCCCGGTGCGACATCACGGACGACCCCACATCACCGTCACACACCGACGTCTTCATCAATACCGTCAAGACGCACGACAGCGCAGCAGCGCTGGCATCCTTGACGCGACTCACACCGCGAGTCGCCTTCTCCGTACAGAACGGCGTGGTGAAGGAAGCGGAGCTCATCGCGCGATTCGGGGCCGCGAACGTGCTGGGTGCCATGGCCGATTTCAGTGGCGAACTCGAAGACGATGATGCGGTGCTCTTTACCCGCAACATCAATCTTCACCTCGGGGAACTCCAGGGTGAGCCGTCGGCACGGGGTACAGAACTCGCCGCCGCCATCCACGCAGCCGGCATCAACGCCCGCGCCGTGACCGACATCCAGAGCGTGATCTGGTCAAAGTTCACGGGGTGGGTAGCACTGTTCCTGATGTCGGTGCTGACCCGCCGCTACACCGGGCAGTACCTGTCTGATCCTGATGTGGCCCAGGTGGTCGCACAGATTGTCCGCGAGACCGCACTACTGCCGCGATCCCTCGGCATTCCCCTGCAGGACATCTCGCCCATGCCGGTGCTCGGGATCACGGAAGCGAGCGAAGCCGATGCGGTGGCGCAGGTGATGGCCGTGGGTGAGCGCATGCACGCCAATGCGCCCCTGCACCGTCTGTCTGCCTTGCAGGATCTGCTCAGAGGCAAGCGTCTGGAGCTGGACCAGACCGTGGGCTATGCGTGCCGTGAGGGCGCACGACTTGGTCTCGACCAACCGGTGCTCAATACCTGTCATCGGATCGCGGCCGGGATCAATCACGGGCTGGGTTGAGTGGCTCTTCCTGCCATGGCTGCAGTGATCGGCCACGCTGAGGGCCGCGGACGCACGAGTGCCCCGCCCTGGTTGGATCATGCCCTGCTGGCACTGGTGTCCTGCCTGTTGCACCTGTGGGTGTTTCTCTGGCTGCAGCAGCCCGCTGACCGTCCACCGCCGGAGACAGAGCCCCGCGTGGTCGAACTGACGCTGCTGCGTCCCGCACCGCCGCCTGCTGTCCAGACGCCCGCGCCGCCCCC
>JBDLQR010000127.1:0-5426 GCA_039800485.1 Pseudomonadota bacterium | reverse complement strand
TCGAGAATCTGATCAGGACGCGACAGCTTGCTGTGGATGAGGATCGCATCCGCACCAGCCCGGCGATAGGCCTCGGCGCGCCGCAGGGCCTCGGCTATATCCCAGCCCGCGATCAACGCTTCCACCCGCGCGACGATACAGAAATCGTCATCATTCTGGCTGTCCTTGCCGGCAGCGATCTTCCCGCAGAATTCGTTGACCTCCGCCAGGGGCTGCCGCTCGCCGGCGATGAAACTGTTGGTCTTCGGGAAGATCTTGTCCTCGATGCAAACCCCGGCCACACCCCGCTGTTCCAGCTTCTTCACCAGGCGACGCATGTTGTTGAAGTTGCCATAACCGGTATCGCCGTCGAGCAGAATCGGGATACGGGTCACGTCGGCCATGAACTCGCAGACTTCCACGACCTGGGTCCAGCTGGCTTCGTTGTTGTCCCGCACGCCGAATTGGGCGGAAATGGCGAGACCAGACGCCCAGATTCCATGGAACCCTGCTTCCTCCACGATTCGCGCACTGATGCCGTTGTGAGCCTCGCAGATGAATTCCAGCTCCGGAGACTGCAGCATTTCCCTGAGGCGGGTGGTCCGGCGGGGTGGGCTGGTGTCGATATCAGTCATGCAAGGCTTCCATGAGGGGGAGGATCTGTTCTCTGGCACGGATCAGATCCTCGGGAAAATCTATCTCCAGCCACGGCATGCGTTCAGTGCGTTCGAAACCCAGTGCATGGCTGCGGGCAAGAATGAGGTCGCGCAGGACCTCTTCGTAAGCTTCATCGTCGCGCTTGTCATCGATGTAGCGCTGGCAGCGCGCCACCAGAGCTTGGGCACAATCCGCCGAGAATTTGAAAAAACCGACGGATTCGCCGCAGAAATCAAAGGAGATGGCAGGATCCGGTTTCTTGCGGAACTCGACAATCTCCCCATCCCGCACACAAATCTTCACTGGCTCATCGCCCGGCGTGAAATCTTCATCGAGTAGAAAACAGTTGGCGTGTGCACTGCGCACGAGGCGGGTCAGGAGTGCCGGCGCATACAACACATCGGCATCCATCAGCAGAACGTCCTCTCCGCTGGCGAGGGCGTGGCCCACGGTCCAGAGGCTGCGCACGCTGCCGCGCCGATAATCGGGATTGAGGACACAATCGACGGGCAGTGGTGCATCTCGCACGTGTGCTTCAATCTGCCCGGCTTCGTAACCTACGCAGAGCGTGAGTCGGGTAATGCCGTTGTCGGCGAGGTTTTCCAGATGCCGCTGCAACAGCGATCTCCTGCCAAAGGTCAGCAGGGATTTGGGACGGTTGCCGACATCGCCCAGCCGGTTCCCGACACCCGCGGCAAGCATGACTGCGCGCATGGCTCAGCGACCGCCCGGTCGGAACACCTGCCGGAACCCGAAGTAGGCGATGGCGTCCTTCATGTTCGAGACGAAGCGCTTGAACGGATTCATCTGCGGGCTCGTCACGTATTCCAAGGTCAGGGCGACCCGGCGTTCCCCTTCCGCAGAAGGCGTAACCCGGTGGTAGAGCTTGTCCCCGTTGAATACCACCAGCATTCCGGGGCTCAGGCTGATCGCTTCCTCGCGTGTCGGCTGCGCGGGGTCATCCTTGTACAGCTGGTACTCGAGCTTGCAGCTGGAATGGTCAACCAGACCGACCAGGATCGTGTAGCGAGCGCCTTTGTAGTACGACGTGTCGTAGTGGTATCCGATGTGGTCGCCAGCTTCGGTGTAGTAGTAGAGGGCGTAGGTGTGCGGATCGTTACCCGGGCATTCCAGCAAGCGCTGTCCGGTGAGTGCACCAAGGAAACCGATGAGCGCCGGCGAGCGGTAAAGTTCGGCAAACGCTGGCGCGTGGGCGTCGAGGTCGAACCGGCTGACACTTCCGCCTTTCTTGTGCCTGGGTACGAAATTCCGATGCACCCGTGATTCGAGTCCGGGCAGTGTGGCGAGCACCTTCTCCAGCCAGGCCGCCGGCAGGAAATTCTCGACCGCGATGAACTCATTCTGTGCCACGAATTTCTGATGGAGCTGTGGCATGTCCAACTGGTGAGTCCGCAGGGACATGAGGTTTTCAAGTTCGGAAGACATCGCGTGACTGGCTCGATAGCTGTGGCAGGTGGCCCATGGCTCCCGGTGCCGACAATGACATCAAGCCCTTCAGCAGGGCCGACCCGGAGGGCTGCGCGTACCGGAAGTGGTGTCGGGAGGGGAGCAGTGCCGCAGGTTACAGCCGCTGCCTATTGCAGGGCAATACCGGAGCTCAGGCTCTCTGCCTGAACCAGTCGACGGCTGCGGCGATTGCCTCGCGACCGGGGCGCAGCCGATAACCCAGTTCGTTCACGGCCCGCGCACTGCTGAAGAACATGCGCTTACGGGACATGCGCAGCCCATCCACGGTGACCTGCGGTTCCGCACCATTCGTAAGCCAGGCCCAGGCCTCGGAAACCACTGCCACCGGGTAGATCAGCGAACGCGGCAGCTGGATCCTCGGCGCCGGGAAGCCGCAGATGTCCGCGATGGTGCCGAGAATGGCTTGGAGAGACATGTCTTCCCCGCCCAGGATATAGCGACGGCCGACCGTACCCGCATCGAATGCAAGAAGATGACCTCGCGCCACCTCTTCCACAGGTGCGATGTTGAGGCCCGTATCCACATAGGCCGGGATGCGCTGCGCGACCGCGTCACGGATCATGCGTCCGGTCGGCGTGGGTTTGATGTCGAAGGGGCCGATGGGGGTCGAGGGATTGACGATGACGGCTGGCAACCCGCGTTCCGCCACCAGCTGCTGGACCACCGCTTCAGCGAGGTACTTGGAGCGTTTGTAATGGCCGATCATGTCCTCGAGCGAGGAGGGTGTGTCTTCATCTGCGGGCGCGTCGGTACCCGTGAGGCCGAGCGTGGCGACACTGCTCGTGTAGACGATACGGCGCACGTCTGCAGCCAGTGCCGCTTCCATCAACTGGCGGGTGCCCTCCACGTTGCTCTGGTAGAGCTCGCGCGGATCCCGCGCCCAGAGGCGATAGTCTGCAGCGACGTGGAACAGCCCCTCTGCGCCGCGCAAGGCCACCTCGAGGCTGGCGCGATCGCGCAGATCACCCTCTACCACCCGGGCCTCGAGACCTGCGAGATTGCTGCGGTCGCTGCCGCGCCGCGCCAGCACACTGACGGTATCGCCCCGTGCCACCAGCTGGCGGGCGACCACACTCCCGACGAAACCGGTCGCACCGGTCACCAGGATGTTCATGTTCGGCGCGCGCGCAGCAGAAGGTACTGCGCCAGAACAATGAGAAAGGCCAGCGGCGCGCCGACAGAAGCTGCCCGGAGAAAAGCGGGCAAACCATCGAGCACGGTGACCAGAGGCAGGAGGTACAGCACGTCCTCGGCCTCGAAACCGGCAAACCGCGGTTGGGCCGTGGCCTGCTTGCCATGGGCATTCTCGATGAGGTTGCGCAGGTGGAAGATTCCCGCCACCGCAAGCCCGGCAGCGAGACCCATGAGAGCCGCAGCCTGGCCCAGACTTTCGCGCAGTCCCCAGCCGATGCAGAAGAAAAGTCCGACCGTGACCAGTGCATCAGAGGCCAGATCATAGTTGTGCCCGAAGCGGCTGGAGCGCCCGCTCATGCGCGCGAGCTCACCATCGGTGTGGTCCAGGAAATTGGACAACACGATGACCAAGGCCGCGGCATTGGGTGATTCTCCACCTGCAAACAGCAGCGCGCCGTAAAGGCCTACAAGCAGCCGCACCGTGGTCAGCACGTTCGGGCTCACCGAGGTACGGCACAGCGGACGGACCAGGGCGGCGGCCAGACGGGCGTCCCATGGCTTGGAAGAAAGGGTGCTCATCGCGATTTTTTCCCGGAAAAGAGGCCGGGAGCATTCTCCATCATCAGCGCGGCGCTGCTAAGCATCTGCAGGCTGTGGCGATACCACAGGGCCAATCGGCACAGGGCGGCCAGTTCCCATGGCCGCCGCGCCAACGCCGCCAGCGTTGCCCGGGTCGGCTGCTCCGGATTGGCCATTCCGGCCAGGGCGCTGGCAGGCAGGTTGCTGCGGGCAGGGTCGATGACTGCGCGCAAGGCGAGAAACGGGATTCCTGCCTCGCGTGCGCAGAGCGCGATGGCAGCCGACTCCATGTCTGCCACGACGCACCCATGGGCCGCATGCAGGGCGGATTTCGCCTCCCGGGTGGTGACGGCCTGCGCCACGCCGAGTCCCGCCCCGCGCACTGCGCGCAAAGGCGCGAGGATTTCCATGAGGCGTTCAACGAGTTCCGGCCGCGCATCGAAGCGCCGTCCAGTGGCGGCATCCACGATCTGCGTGCAGACCACGAGCGTCCCAGGCTTGAGATCCGGCGCCAGCCCGCCGGCCGTGCCCCACGACACGAGCAGCGAAGTCTGGCGGGATGCCGTCACCGCTTGCGCTGCGCGGCGGGCAGCGGCATCACCCACACCGGTGAGCAGGGTCTGGCAGCGCGAGGCCAGCGGAGCGCAGGAAGCCAACTCGGCCGGCATGGCTGCCAGGATGGTTGGCCGTTGCGAGCTCGCGGCAGGCGTGCGTGGACTGTCCAGATGACCGGACCTCACAGCGCGTGCTGGGCTTCCATGCCTTCGATGAAGGTCGGGCCTCGGGCCATGACGGGGCGGCGGGGCAGGCCCAGCGCCGAGAAGGCAAAAAGTCCGCGCAGCAAGGAGTCCTGTGCGGCCAGGGCGCTGGTGGCGAGCACCGTGGCCTTGACCGCCCGACGGGAAATCTTGACCTGTTGGCCGTCCACGAAGTCCGGATGTTGATCGAGCTTGCGCAGGGTCAGGATTGCCATGCCCAGCGCCCAGAGACAGAACTTGCGCATCCCTGTCTCGCGCGCGGGGATTGCCAGGGTGTATTCGAGCGCGTTGCGCAGGTGCCCGTGGGTGATGCCGATGAGCGCCCGGATCCCTGCGCTGAAAGCCTCGCCACCCCGGCCCGGACCGACGGTGCTCAGGATGATGCCGCGTGGCTCGAATTCACTGCGGGGAAGCCAGCAAGCGCCGCGAGCCCGATCCTCCCAGATGTCTTTCAGGATGTTGGTCATCTGCAGGCCCTGGCCGAAGGACACGGCCAGCGGCATAAGCTGCTCACGCCTGGTCTGCATCTCCGGGCAGAAATCGCAGAAGAGTTCGGTGAGCATCTCGCCCACCACCCCGGCCACGTAATAGCAGTACCGGTCCATGGCGAGTTGATCAGACACCCCATCGAGCGTTTCCTGACCCTGATAATGAACCATGCCATCCATCATGACGCGCACGCAGCGGGAGAGGGCGCGTTGCTGGGCCTCGCTCAGCGAGTGAGTCACGCGCAGAACGGCGGGTGTGTGGGCGATGAGATCACGTTCGGCAGCGGAGTTGTGGGCCGCAAGCCGCGGCGCGAGATCTGTCGCGAAGCCGGTGCTTTCCTCC
>JBDLQR010000126.1:0-6504 GCA_039800485.1 Pseudomonadota bacterium | reverse complement strand
GCCGACTGCGCAAGAAACTCGGTGCCCAAGGGGAGGCAATCGAGACCGTGCGCGGTGCCGGTTACCGCATCAGGCCCATCCGGGGAGGCCTCGCCCATGTCTGATCCGGTCAAGTTGAACTGGCACGACCATGCCGGGCTGGAATTCTTTCAGGAAGTCATCGCTGGTCGACAGCCCCAGGCGCCCATGAATGAATCCGTGCCCTTCAGGCCGGTTGCAGCGGAAGAGGGCTGGATACGATTCCTGACACAGGCCGACCTGCGTCACCGCAATCCTTTCGGAACGGTACACGGCGGGTTCGTCGCGACCGTGCTGGACGCGGCTACCGCCTGCGCTGTGCACACACGCCTGCCCCGAGGCAGGCTTGCCACCACCATAGACTTCCAGATGAAGCTGATGCGGCCTGTTTCCATCGGAGACGAACTGTATGCCGAGGGTCGTGTGATCAATCTGTCGCGTCGCCTGGGCGTCGCCGAGGCCACGCTCAAGGACGCCGCTGGCAAGCTCTACGCCCATGCCACCGCGACCTGCATGGTGCTTGAAGCAGATCCCGTTGCCTGAGCAGGCCTTCCGGCACCCGCAGTGCTGGTGCCTCAGGCGTTCTTGATCGTGAGTCCTCCATCGACCGGGATGGCGGCGCCGGTGAGATAGGAAGCCGCCGGCAGTACCAGGCTCAAGGTCATGTGTGCGATTTCCTCCGGGTCTGCATAGCGCTTGAGCGCTACCCGGCGTCGGGCGAATTCCTGCTTGCTGGCGTCATCGATGTTCGCGGTCATGCCCGTATCGACCGCACCCGGACAGATGCAGTTCACGGTGATGCCGCGGCTGGCGAGTTCCACCGCCAGTGAGCGTGTCAGTCCTATGACCCCTGTCTTGCTGGAGGTGTAGGCGCTGATGCCGCGCGTTGCCCCCAGCGCTTCTGTCGAGGCGATATTCACGACACGCCCGGCGCCACAGGCGGCCAGATGGGGCAGGCAAGCCCTGACCATGCCGACATGGGCTGCAAGATTCACTGCAAAGGTACGCGCCCAGTGTTGCTCGAAATCCGGATCCTCGAGAGCTGATTCGAAGACCACCCCCGCATTGTTGACCAGTATCTCGAGCGCGCCCCAGCGCGCCACGACGGCCTCGACCACCGCCGCTCGCGCCGCCGCATCGCTTGCATCGAGCGCCCATCCGCACGCGCTGCCGCCGGCCGCTTCAATCTCCGCGACCACGCGCTGCACCTTTTCGTCTTCGAGATCTGTCACCGCGACATGTGCGCCTTCGTCCGCAAACAGATGGGCCGTGGCGCGACCCATGCCGCTCGCCGCACCGGTGACCAGCGCGACCTTGCCTTGGATGCTGCGACTGAGCCTGGTGAGTCTGGTCATGGTTGCCTCGCTTTCGGCAATGTGAATGAAACGAGCATAGCTTCTATACTCGCCGCCTTGCCAGCCCGGAAAGCCTGATACGTCCGCCATGGACAAGACCCGCGACAGATTCTCCCAATGGGCACCGGCGCTGTTTGTCCTGCTGTGGTCCACCGGCTTCGTGGGGGCCAAATTCGGACTCCCTTTTGCCGAGCCATTCACTTTCCTCTTTTTGCGGTATGGCGTGGTGACGGTGATTCTCGGGACGGTGCTGCTGCTCTGGCGAGTGCCTTTGCCGCGCCGGCCGGCGATGTGGGGGCATCTCGCGCTCACCGGCTTGCTGCTGCACGGCTTCTACATCGGTGGCGTGTTCGTGGCGATCGCGCACGGTATGTCGTCCGGGATCGCCGCCCTCATAGTGGGAATCCAGCCCCTGCTGACGGCGGGTGTGGCGGGGCCGTTGCTCGGTGAACGCGTGTCGCAACGCCAGTTCGCGGGGCTGCTGCTTGGCTTTGCAGGCCTCTCGCTCACCGTCAGCAAAACCTTTGTCCAGGGGGAGTTGCCGGCCATCGGGCTGGTGGCATGCCTCATGGCGCTGCTCGCGATCACCTTCGGTACCATTTACCAGAAGCGCCACGTTGCGGATGTCGATCTGCGGGCCGGGGCTTTCGTGCAGTTCCTCGCCACGGCCGCCGTCTTCGCCTTGCTGTCCATCACCTTCGACACCGGCAAGATCGACTGGAGCCCTGAATTTCTCTTTGCACTCGGTTGGCTGTGCCTGGTGCTGTCGCTGGGCGCAATCAGCCTCTTGTGGCGCCTCATCCAGCGTGGCGCGGCAGCCAAGGTCGCGAGCCTCTTCTACCTGGTGCCCCCCGTCACGGCTGTCGAAGGTTATTTCCTGTTTGGTGAATCGCTCACTTCGCTGCAGATGATCGGTATCGCGGTCACTGCACTGGGCGTGGCGATCATCAATCGCGGCTGAGCACGGCAGGCGGCTTGTTTCGAGCCGACGATAGCTTATCCTCTTGCCCCACAATTGCAGGGGAGGATGACGTGCACAAGAACACCCGCTACCTGGCCGCATTGCTTGCGGCTGTCGCGATGAACACGCAGGCCGTGCCGGCGGCAAGCAGCAAGCCGGATGGTCAGAAGGTCTACCAGACCCACTGCGCAGGCTGCCACGAGAAAGGCATCGCCCGCGCTCCCACACCCGAGACGATGCGCGGCATGACTCCCGAAAGTGTGGTGCGTGCGCTGGAGACCGGCGTGATGCGCGTCGTTGGTACGTTTTCGCTCAACGGCCCGGAGCGCGCGGCCGTGGCGGAATACGTGACCGGCAAACCCCTGTCGGCCAACTGGAGCGCGCAGGTGGTCAACCAGTGCCCTGCCTCCAACTGGCCAACGACGGCACAACCGCTGGCGCAGCCGCACTGGAATGGTTGGGGCGTGAATGCCCGAAATACCCGTTTCCAGCCCGATGGCATGGCGCACTTGCCGAAAGACAAAGTGAGCAACCTCGAGCTCCAGTGGGCGTTCGCCTTTCCGGGTGAAACGCTTGCCGAAGCGCACGCGTCGGTCATCGATGGACGGCTGTTCGTCGGCAGTCGCAGTGGTCAGGTTTATGCGCTGGACGCCAAGACGGGTTGCACCCACTGGGTGTTCCAGGCCAAGGCGGCGGTCAAAGGGCCTGTCCTCGTGGGCCAGGTTGCCGATGGCCGTTGGCTCGCCTTTCTGGGCGATGTAGGCGGGCGGGCGTATGCAGTGGACGCGGCTACCGGCAAGGAAGTCTGGCAACTGGTAACAGACGAACATCCGTCAGCCCGGTTGACGGGGGGGTTCCAGCTGCATGAAGGCAAGCTTTACATCCCGGTCTCTTCCCTCGAGGAGGGACTCGCAGCCGACCCCGCCTACCAATGCTGTACCTTCCGTGGCGCAGTGCTGCGCGTGGAGGCCGCGACGGGCAAGGTGGAGTGGAAGCAGTACACCGTGTCAGAGCCCCCGCACAAGGAGACCTCATCAGTCACCGGCAAGACCCACTACGGCCCCAACGGCGCGGCGATCTGGGCCGCCTTGACCCTGGACCCGGAGAACAACCGGATCTATGCCTCCACGGGCGACAACTACACGCAGCCCGCGACTGACACCAGTGACGCCATCCTTGCCTTGAGCATGGACAAGGGCGAGGTCCTCTGGGCCTATCAGGGTTTGCCCGGTGATGCCTGGAACGCCTCCTGCACACTCGAGAACAAGGCCAATTGCCCGAACAACGATGGTCCCGATCACGACATGGGCTCCTCCCCGATTCTGGTCAATCTCGCGAGCGGCAAGCGCCTCCTGCTCGGGGGACAGAAGACGGGAGTGATGCATGCCATCGACCCTGACAAGAAAGGGGCTGTGGTGTGGAAGACCCGGGTCGGCGAGGGCGGCATCATCGGAGGCATCGAATGGGGTTCGGCCGCGGATGACAAGGCCGTCTACGTGGCGGTATCGGATGCCAAATGGGAAGGCGGGCGCTTCTTCGGCGACAAGGTGACCCTGGACGCAAGTGCCGGTGGCGGCCTCTATGCGCTCGATCTCATGACCGGCAAACCCTTGTGGAATGCACCGCCCGTTTCCTGCGCAGGACGTGAGCGTTGCAGTCCGGCACAGTCGGCTGCAGTGACAGCCATCCCCGGGGTGGTGTTCTCGGGTTCCATGAGCGGCGTGATGCGCGCCTTCGACACAGCCAACGGCGAAGTGCTCTGGACGTTTGACACGGTGCGTGAATACGAAAGCGTGAACGGGGCAGCCGCGCGTGGCGGAGCCATCGATCAGGCCGGTGTGGTAGTGGTCGACGGCTGGGTCTACGTCAATTCCGGGTATGCGAACTGGGGTGGGCTCCCGGGCAATGTGTTGCTGGCTTTCAAGCCGCGTGAATGAAGCCGGCCCGGCGTCGGCGTGGCGCTCGTGAGGGCGCACCGTCCGATGCTGGATGTGCACGTGGCATGAGCCATTCTGGTGTTTGCCGCACAGCACTGCTTGCAGTGCTCCTGCTGTTGGTCGGGCTGCCATTGCACGCACCGGAAGCAGCCAGAACGCGGGCCGGTTGGGTCAGTGGCCGCATTGTGAGTGTGCATGACGGCGACACCGCAACGTTGGTCACACAAGAGGGGCGTCGAATCACTTTGCGTTTTTATGGCGTGGATGCCCCGGAACTCGCCACGCATCAATGGCCGGAGCAAGCGCACGCGCGGGACGCCGGGGCCTATATGCGCAAACTGATTCTTGAGCATGAGGTCAGCGTGCGCCTCACGGGCGAGAAGACCTATGGCCGTCTGGTGGGCGAAGTCTTCATCGAGGGGCACTCTGCCTCGCGCGAACTTGTACGCGAGGGCCTCGGTTGGTGGAACCAGCGCTACGCGCAGCGCGACTCTGATCTGCAGCGTCTGCAAGAATCCGCGCGCGCAAGCCGCAAGGGCTTGTGGCGTTCAAGCGCCCCCGAAGCCCCTTGGGATTTCCGGGACCGGCATCGCAAGCCGTGAAGCAATCGTCGTTTGCGGTGATCAGGGAACGATACGGTCTATCCTGAGTGTGAGCGTTCCGGTGCCCTGAGTCGCAACCGGACCGAGACTACCCTCAAGATCGCCGGCCTTGGCCACGGCATCACCGCTGCGTGAGATACGTGCGGTCACCATCACCTCCTTGACACTGCTCAGCTTGAGCTGGGGCGCCATCGCCATGCTGTCATCCAGTGTCACGGTCTCAGGCAACGCCGACAGCGGGATGCGTGTGACGGCCAGCGGAATGGGAGGGCCTGAAACGGCCTTCGCCAACACGTAGACCACTGTCTCTGGCGGCAGCCCCTCGGCCAACGCGGGGTCGAGGGACACCTCGAGCCGCAGGCCTGTCGATGACAGGGTGTTCCCGGCTTTCGGCAGGGGCTGCCCGGTACGTGCCGCGAGCTCGCTGATCTGTGCTTCGATTTCCGCAATGGGGAGATCGGCTTCGACGCTCGCTGCCCTGGCCCGCTGCAGGAAGGCCATTGCTTCCGCGGGTTTGCCCGCCTGCTCTGCGGCAACGCCAGCCAGCCATAGCCCGGTCACGTTGTCAGGTTCCAGCGCCAGCGCCTCGTCAATCAGTGCTGTGGCCTCTGCACCGATGCGACCGTCTGCCTGCATGGCAAGCGCATCGGCCCACTGCAGAAGGACGGGCGCCTGTCTCGGCATGAGTCGATTCACGATCTCGAAGGCTTGCACGGCCTTGGCATAGTCGCCCGTGGACATGTGCACGCGCGCCAACCAGAGCTGCGGTTCGGGGTCATCAGGCGCTGCGGCAATACGTTTTTCGAGTTCGGCGATCATGTCGGCCGGGCGCATGTGATGCGCAGGCGCCTCACCGGCTGCAGGGGGCGCGGGACTGCCGTAACGCAGGTAAACCGGAATTGCGATTGCTGGAACCATGACCACCACGAGCAGCGCGAGCGCCAGGCGCTCGATGCGTGATACTGGTTTTATGCGCAATGCTGCGCGGTCGGCATCATCGAGAGTAGCGCGCGCCAGTTCCTGTTCAAGCGCGGGCAGCTGCCCGGGCGCAACCTCGCCGGCTGCGCCGGCGCGGGCCAAGGCCGATCGTTGGGCTTCATACACACGCTGCATGGCGACAGGATCGGCTGCGGTGGGACGCCATGCGGCCCGGACCAGACGCGCGACCACCAGCAGCAGGAAAAAGCCTGCCACTGACCAGAACACCAGCGCTGCGGGTTCGGTGCCGTCAGGTGTCATCCGGTGACTCGAGAGTGAGGCGCGCGAGTCGTGCCTGCTCGTCCTCGCTGAGAGGTGCGGGGGACAAGCCCGACACCTGGCGTTGGGTCCGCCACCACGCGAACCCTGTACCCAGCAGCAGCAGCAGGGGCGCGAGCCAAAGTATCCAGGTGGTGGATTTGACCGGCGGGCGGTACAGGACAAAGTCACCGTAGCGTGTGACCATGAAATCGAGGATGGCTTGGCGATCATCACCCGCCGCGACCATGCGGTGGACCTCGTTCCGGAGATCCTGTGCGAGATCTGCGTGCGAATCAGCCAGCGACTGGTTCTGGCAGACGAGACACCGCAGTTCTTCGAGCAGGGATTCGAACAGCGCCTGACGTGTCGGATCTTCAAACCCGAGTGGCGTA
>JBDLQR010000125.1:0-4611 GCA_039800485.1 Pseudomonadota bacterium | reverse complement strand
CCGCCCGGGTTCAAGCTGCCGTTCTGAGCGGGCCGGCATGACCACCGAGGTACTCAAGGATCTGGTGCGCGCCCTGCAGTGCCTGCCGGGCATAGGTCCGAAATCCGCGCAACGGGCGGCGTTCCATCTGCTGGAACGCAATCGCGACGGCGCCCGTCGACTTGCGCGTGCGCTGGAGGACGCCATGGATCGCGTGGGACATTGCACGCGCTGCCGCACCTTCACCGAAACCGATGAATGCCGCATCTGCGCCTCACCCGCCCGCGATCCGGCCATTCTGTGTGTGGTCGAATCACCTTTGGACGTGGCGGCGATCGAACAGGCCATGGAATTCAAGGGACGTTACTTCGTATTGATGGGACGTCTGTCGCCCATCGACGGCATCTCGCCGGCCAGCCTGCGTCTCGACCTTCTGGAAGCGCGGCTGGCCAGTGGCGAAGTGCGTGAACTCATCGTGGCGACCGGCACGACCATGGAAGGCGAGGCGACCGCGCACTACCTCAAGCTTTTGGCCGAACGTGCGGGGGTCGCCGCGACCCGCATAGCTTATGGCGTGCCCATGGGCGGTGAGCTCGAATACGTGGACAGCTCCACGCTGTCGCTCGCCATCCAGAGTCGCCGTGCCTACTGACCCACGCGAGGAATCGGCCATGCAGTTTTCGCAGGACAATCTCATCTGGATCGATCTCGAGATGACCGGCCTCGATCCCGAACGGGATACCATCATCGAGATGGCCCTCATCGTGACGTCCGCCTCGCTCGATGAGGCAGTGGAAGGACCGGTCATCGCGATACATCAGCCGGAAGTGGTGCTTGCCATGATGGATGACTGGAACACCCGCCAGCACGGGCAGTCTGGTCTCTGCGACCGGGTGCGTGCCAGCAGGTACACGCTGGAGGACGCCGAGAACGAGGCCCTGACCTTCCTCGCTTGCCACGTGCCCCCGAACGCGTCACCGATGTGCGGCAACAGCATCTGCCAGGATCGACGCTTCCTGTATCGTCACATGCCGCGCCTCGCGCAGTACTTCCATTACCGCAATCTGGACGTGAGCACGCTGAAGGAACTGCAGCGCCGCTGGGCCCCTGGCTTGCCGGGCTTCGCGAAGCACTCAAGCCACCTTGCGCTCGATGACATCCGTGATTCGATCGCGGAGCTCAAGCACTACCGCACGCATTTCCTGCGCGTGCCCGGGGTTGCGTGACGGCTCCTCGCTGTCCATTGCACGCTCCCGACACGGTGCGTGCCCTGGAGGCAGCCGCTTGCCGTGCGGGTGGCTTTGTCAGCTTCGAACTCATGCGTCGGGCCGGCGCGGCGGCCTTCCGTCACCTGCGTGAACGCTGGCCAGCAGCCACACGAATCGCGGTGGTCTGTGGTACGGGCAACAACGGCGGAGATGGGTATGTGCTTGCTGCTCTCGCGAAGGGCGAGGGGCTGGACGTCACTGTGCTGCAGGTGGGGTCACCCGCAGAGCAGGGTGATGCGCGGCAAGCCTGGCTGGCACTCGGGATTGCCGGGGTTCGCGTCACCCACGATTCGAGCGTGCTGTCGGAAGCCGAACTCATCGTCGATGCCCTGTTCGGCATTGGTCTGAACAGGGTTCTCGAGGGCGAGACGCGCGCGGTCATCTCGTGCATCAACGCCCAAGCACTGCCCGTGCTCAGTCTGGACATTCCCTCCGGCCTGCATGCCTTGACCGGGGCCGTGATGGGCGAGGCCGTTCGCGCCTCATCCACGGTGACTTTCATCGCACACAAACCGGGCCTTCACACCGGTGCGGCGCGTGCCCACACAGGCGCGATCATGCTGGCAGACCTCGGTGTGTCTGGTCATGACGTCAGCGGGCAGCCTGCGTTCGCCGAACTCGTTCACTGGCGGAATTTCTCCGGCCTGCGACGTCCACGTTCGCCCGTCGCACACAAGGGTGATGCGGGACATGTGCTGGTGATCGGGGGCGGCGAGGGAATGGGGGGCGCGGCACGCCTGGCCGCAGAGGCGGCTTTGCGCGCCGGCGCAGGTCTTGTGAGCGCCGCGATCGCGGCCAGCGCGATGCCGGCCGTCATGGCGGGCAGGCCGGAGATCATGGCTCACGCCGTGGCCTCCGCCTCCGAACTGCGACCCCTGCTGCAACGGGCGTCGGTCATCGCGGTGGGGCCAGGCTTGGGCCAGACGGCTTGGGCGCGCGGCCTCTGGGCCGTGGTCAGGGACGCAGGTCTGCCCTTGGTGGTCGACGCGGACGCCCTCAATCTGCTTGCCGCAGATCCCGAGCCCGGACCCGACTGGATTCTCACCCCGCATCCGGGAGAAGCCGCCCGGCTGCTTGCAACAAGCACAGCGGCGATTGCGCAAGACCGTTACACCAGCGCCTCGCAATTGCAGACGCGCTATGGCGGTGCCGTCGTGTTGAAGGGCGCCGGCACGATTGTGTGCTCCGCTGCGGGTACAACGGTGGTGGCGGGTGGCAACCCGGGGATGGCCTCGGGGGGAATGGGTGATGTGCTGACCGGAGTGATCGCAGCCTTGCTTGCCCAAGGACTGGCACCACCGACGGCTGCCGTGGCAGGTGCCGCATTACATGCGGCGGCTGGCGACGAAGCTGCCCGGGCGGGCGCGCGCGGGATGCTCGCCAGCGATTTGATGCCCTGCCTGCGCCAGCTGGTCAACTGAGCGGTTGACGCCGATGCCCGCGGGCCCGGATGAAAAAACCTTGGCGCGCGTTTTGACGAATGAGGATGCGACCCGGGCATTTGCCCGACAGCTGGCCGAAGTTCTGGAGCCCGGACTCGTCATCACCCTTTCCGGCCAGCTGGCTGCCGGCAAGACCTTTCTCGTCCGCGCCTTGCTGGGGGCGCTGGGCCACGAAGGCAAGGTGAAGAGCCCCACGTTCACCCTGGTCGAAACCTACAGCCTCCCGGGCTTCACGGTTCATCATTTCGACCTCTACCGCCTGGCCGACGGGCAGGAACTCCACTTCATAGGCTTCGATGATTACCTTCGCCCGACAACCGTGTGCCTGATCGAGTGGCCGGAGCGTGGGGGGGCTGAGCTCCCCGTGCCCGATCTGCACTTGACGCTGGAGGTCCTGGACGCCGAGCGCCGAGGGCTCTCCCTGGTGGCTGGAACCTCCACTGGGCGCCGGCTCCTGGCCCGGCTCGAAAGCGCCTCCAGTAAAACATGAGGAGAGCTTTTTAATCATTCCAATCAGGGATATAGTTGAGTTCCTTAAGAAACACTCGAAGATTTCGGCTCAGGACAGTAAAAACCTGAACTGAGGATTGGAATTCAACTGTAAACCCATGTTTCGTTGGTGTTTTCTTTTCTCGATTCTACTTTCACAGTGGGTTTTCGCCGCCACGGTCGAGAACCTGCGCGTGTGGCACTCCCCGGACCAGACCCGGCTGGTGCTGGATCTCTCCGCGGCCACGCGTTTCGACGTTTTCACTGTCAAGGATCCGGATCGCCTCGTGATCGACCTCGCGGGGGCTGCTGTCCTGAATCCGCTGGCGCTCCCGTCGCAGGTCAAGAGCCGCATCCGCGACCTGCGCTACGCGCCGCACAACCAGGGCCGGGACCTGCGCCTCGTGCTTGAACTCAGTCACGCGCTAGAGATGCGCAAGGCGCTGTTGCCTCCGCACCCGCCGTACGGGCATCGACTGGTGGTGGATCTGATAGAGACTGACGCCGCTGGCAAGCGCGGGCCACCCGCCCCCAAGCCGACCGCCACGCCGATCCCGTTGCCGCCGCCCCCTGTCATGCGGGCTGAGCCGGTGGCGACGAGAAACGCGCCTGTAGCTCCCTCCGCCCCAGCGGCGGTGCTCCCGCGGTCGGAGGCTGTGCGGGTCACGGCCAAGCAGACGGTGGTTCCTGCTCCCGCCGCGGCGCCCCCGCGCCCGGCCAACCCCGTGCGAACCCAGGTCATCGCGATCGACGCGGGTCATGGCGGGGACGATGTGGGTGCCATCGGCATGCGCGGCACCTACGAGAAGGATGTGGTGCTGGCCATCGCGCGCGAGCTTGCCCGACAGATCAATGCCGAACCCGGTTTCAAGGCGGTGCTGATTCGCGACGGCGACTACTTCATCGACCTCCGAGACCGCATGGTACGTGCGCGCCGCCACCGGGCAGACATGTTCGTCTCCATTCATGCGGACGCCTTCCAGAACCGGCGGGTCACCGGCTCATCGGTTTATGTGCTGTCCAATCGTGGAGCCACCAGTGAGGCGGCGCGCTGGCTGGCCGAACGCGAGAATGCGGCCGACCTCGTGGGTGGCGTGACGCTCGAGGACAAGGATCCGCAGCTGCGCTCCGTGCTGCTCGACCTCTCACAGACCGCCTCACTGGAGGCGAGCCTCAAAGTTGCGGAAAACGTCCTGCATGCCCTGAAGCAGGTGGGCGAAGTCCACCGCGAGCAGGTGCAGGCGGCGGGTTTCATGGTCCTCAAGTCGCCGGACATTCCCTCGCTGCTCGTGGAAACCGCATTCATCTCCAATCCTTCTGAAGAGCAGCAACTGCGTGATCATCGTTTCCGGGTGAAGATCGCCGGTGCGGTCAAGGAAGGCATCAAGGCCTACTTCAGGGGACACACGCTTCCCGGTCAGCGCTACGCCAAC
>JBDLQR010000124.1:0-12327 GCA_039800485.1 Pseudomonadota bacterium | reverse complement strand
TCGCCCGTGGCCGGAGGCGCGGTGGCGCTGGGTGGATACGGCCATGCGCGCAATCACCTCTGAGCGGTGGTTCATCGATGCGAGCACGCTCGAAATCGCGCTCGCGGGGGCCTCGGGCGTGCGCGCTGTAGCCGATCCTCATCTCGCGCACCTGCTCCCGGCCCTCACACGGCTTGAACCCGCCCCTTTGCTGTTTCCCCTGGCTGACCGGCGATGCAGGAATTTCTCGCAATGGTGGAAGCGCGTGACCAAGGGGTTGACGCAGGCAGAGGAGTTGTTGTGAAAACCAAGGAGACGCAGGAAAGCGGTGAGGCACTCACTGTGCTCTTCGATGGCGAATGCCCCCTGTGTCGGCGCGAGATCGCGCACCTCAGGAAGCTTGCCCAACGCACCGGAGACAACACCCTCTGTTTCCGGGATATCAGCGCGGGCGGGGATGAAAAGATAGCCGACCCACAGGAGCGGGCCGTCCTCCTGGCGCGTTTCCACGTGCAGCGCGCAGATGGTTCAAGAATCGACGGCGCAGCGGCCTTCGTCACCCTGTGGGGTCGTTTGCCGGGCTGGCGGTGGTTGGCACGCCTGGCCCGCATCCCTGGCATGTTGCCCTTGATGGAGCGGGCCTATTCGGGATTTTTGCGCGTTCGCCCTTTGCTGCAACGCCTCGCGCGCAGGCTGGAGTTTTCGCAGCAGAGACAGCAATAGATGCACAGCCGTAAGATAACGAATCACTGTCCGTAACCACCCAAGCCAATCATGCGCGGAGCTGAAACATGGAATACGTCGATATCAACGAGGTGATCAAGGCCCGGGGGCTCAGGATCGTGCTGGTCAAGGGATTCCCCAGCCCGTGGGGCCTGGCCGCGAAAGCCATGATGGAATACAAGGGCCTCAAGTACCTGGCCGCGCCACAGCAAGCGATGGGTGCCAACACGGAACTGGTGGCGTGGTCGGGCGTCAACTCGGGGCCGGTCGTTGCATGGGAGAATGAGCCCCCGATCAACCGCTGGAATGACATTCTGCTGCTGTTGGAGCGGCTTGCGCCGGGCAAAGCTCTGGTCCCCGCGGACCCGGCCGCGCGGGTGCAGGTGTTCGGGCTGAGCCATGAAATCTGCGGAGAACTCGGCTTTGGCTGGAACCGGCGCCTGGACATGATTCGTCCTGCGATGATCTCCGACAACCCGGACCCGGCGGCCGCCACACTGGGCCGCAAGTACGGGCACAACCAGACAGACAGTGAGCTTGCCAACGCACGAACCGTGCGGTTCCTCCAACACCTGTCTGCGCTGCTGAAAGCGCAACGCGACCGGGGTAGCGATTACATCGTCGGCGACCAGCTGACGGCGGTTGATTTCTATTGGGCGGCGTTCAGCAACCTGGTCCAGATCCAGTCACAGTCAGAATGCCCCCTTGACCCGGCCGTGCGCCCGATGTTCGAGCACACTCCGCCAGAGGTGGCTGCGGCGGTTGATCCCATCCTCATCGCGCACAGGGATCGCATCATGCGTGCCCACTACAAGCTGCCGCTGGAGATGTGAGCGTGCCGCTCGCCACAGTTTCAGCGTGGTGATGCACTCCCAGAGCGTCACCGTGCTGTCTTGACGGGGCGTGCCTCTGTCCTGGCTACGAAATCCCGCCATTGGGGCATCTTGTGGAATTCATAACCCGGGCTGTAATCCCAGAGGTCGATCATGACCTCTCGCGCAGCCTGGGTGGGGGCTGATTGCTCGCGCACTCGATAAAGATAAACGAATGCGGAGGCGCGTGACCCCGCATAACAGTGCACCAGCACGCGCTTGCCCGCGTACTCCTGCATGGCTGAAAGAAAGCGGGCGTAATCTGCCGCGGTGGGATTCTCCCAGTCGACCGGGATATGGGTGTACCCGATGCCGAGGCCGCGCACGATCCCGGCTTCATCTGCAAGTGAGGCAGGATCGGTGACCGGTGCGAGATTGATGATCGCCTGAACGCCAGCGTCGCGAATCGCGGGGAACTGTTCCCGGGTGGGTTGTCCGGCGGACATCAGCTGCGGTGAATACTCGTAGTAGTTCACGAGCTCCAGCAAGCCGACTTCCATGTTCTGGGCGGAGACCGACGTCATCCCTGTCAGCAGCACACACGCACACAACAAAGGTTTCAGGATTTTCATGGCAGGTCCGGTGTTGATGGGTCTGGCCAAGCATACGCCACGACTGAATATTCCGCAGATGAACCATCCGAGTGGACGTGCTGTCGGACCGCATGGGGAATGTATGCCGTCAGTCGCGCAGCTGCGCGGGTGCTTGATAGCTGTCTCCGAAGCGAGCACGGATTTCTGGTTGCCGGCGGCGGCTTACCGGCACCTCGGTCCCGTTGCTCAGGGTCAGGACCAGCCCCTGGGCGGTCCGGCGGGTGCGGGTAACGTGGGCAGATGCCACCCAGTGCGCCCGGTGCACCATCAGCCCCAGCTCGCCGAGTTCCTCGGCGGCCCGCGCCAGGCTGTAGAGGATCATGGTGCTACCGCCGGTGGTCGTCACGTGAAGATAGTTCAGATCAGCGCGCAGATGAATGATGTCCGTACCAAGCGCCTGAGGGAGCCTCGTTCCAAGACCGCTGCCCGAGGCAGGCTCTGTCGCTACGGCAGGCTCCGGCTCCGGTGTGGCGGCCACATCGGAATTCTCAGGATTGGTGGCTACCACTCGGGTGGGTACGACATAGGCCAGATTGATCACGAGCCAGCAACCTAAAAAGCTTGGCGCAAATGCGGCAAATTCGCCGAGGCTCGCCCGCAGCCAGCCTTCCTGGGTGGCCTGCGTAAGCCAGTTGCGTGACCCCTCCGGCGCGCCCGGGACGGGCAGCCAGGTCTCGAACAGGACGGCAAGCGGCGTGAAAGCGATGGCTCCAGCCAGGCCGTACAGGGCGAGCTGGACCAGGGATGGCAAACGGGCACAGGGGCCACGTTGTAGCAGCGCGCTGACCACGGAGATCACGAGCAGTCCTGTTCCTACGTGTGCGCACCAGTAGCTGAAGCGGGCTGCGAGCGACCACCAGTCATCATCACCGCCACCGGTAAAGCTGAAGACGAAGGCCAGGGTGAGCGTCCAGCCCAGCAGGTAACGCAGGAAACCAGGACCGCTTGGAACGGTTCCCGGACCGTTCGTGAAATTTTCCAACCGTTCGCGTAAACCCATGAATATGCTCAAGTTCATCCCCTTACACTCCGCGCTCCTAACGTGGAGTTTCAATCATGTTTCTACCTTTACCCAAGCTTAGAACCACCCTCGCAAGTGCAGTGTGCAGCATGGTCCTGTGCAGTCCCATGGCCGCCGCCGAGCCCTACATAAGACTCCTCACCGGCGTAGGGTTCATGGGCGATGAAGATCTCACGGCGCGTGGCACATTGACCGGCCGCGCCACAGCCGAAACGGACGCGGGCTGGGTCACGACTGGCGCTGTCGGTTGGGCTGCGGGGCCGTGGCGCTTCGAGACAGACCTGAGCTACAGACGTAATGGTCTGGAAGGTGCGAACTTCAACGGCGGACCGCGCTTTGGAGAAGGCGACTTTGCGTCGCTCGTGATTGGTGCAAACGTGATTCGGGAGTTCAACCTCTTGCCCGACGAACGAATCGTGGGATACGTCGGCGCGGGGCTCGCCTACGTTGAGGAAGTCGATCTCGATCTCGAAAACAACGCAACAGAGCGCTCCTTCAGCGACAGCGGCGTGGGCCCACAAGTACTCCTCGGCGCCCGCTACGCGCTATGGGAGCATTGGGAGCTCTTCACGGAGTACCGATATGTTCACGCCGGCAGCCTGGACCTCGCCGAGGAAGGGGGAACCGGACGGATCAAGAGCGACTATGGCGCGCACAGCGTGTCCGCGGGGATCGGCTGGCGGTTCTGAGACCCGCCAGGGTCACGGTGCGGGTTCCCCGGACCGTGACCCTGGCCTTATTACCGCGCGCGCCGGTGCCGCCATCCGCGCAACGCCTTCAAGTTTTTTAATACGGGGCCCATTCGTGCGCTGTCAGTATCCGTCCCACAGGCGGTCTCAAATCTCAAGCATCCCGGTACAGCGGGTATGCCAACGGTGGGGCCGGGTCATCAAACGGATATTCGGCAGAGAGGCAGCCTCATGGCCAAATCAACGGGAACCACTGCACTCAAGGACCGGGACGCATCACGCTTTCTGGCGCAGGCGACCTTTGGCGCCACCGCCGCAGAAATCGCCCGCCTTCAACGGTTGGGCTACGCGGCATGGTTGGCGGAGCAACTGGCGATCCCGGCAACACCCAGCCATCAGGCATATCTCGACGCGGTGCTGGCCACCGGCACCTCACTCAGCGACAGTCACGTCGCGCACACGTTCTGGAAGCAGGCCGCCACCGGGGTAGACAGCCTCCGCCAGCGAGTCGCCTTCGCCCTGTCCCAGATTTTTGTGGTGTCGCTCCAGGACAGCACCGTCAACAATTACCGGCGTGGAGTCGGGGGCTACCTCGACATGCTGGGCCGCGAAGCCTTCGGGAATTATCGCTCGCTGCTGGAGGCGGTGGCGCGGCATCCCATGATGGGGATCTACCTCTCGCACCTGCGCAACCAGAAAGAGGATCCCACCCGCAACCGCATCCCGGACCAGAACTTCGCCCGGGAAGTGATGCAGCTTTTCTCGATTGGTCTCGTGCAGCTCAATGCAGACGGCACGCCGAGGCTGGTCAACGGTGCGCCAGTGGAAAGCTACACGGCTGACGACATCGTGGGCTTGTCGCGAGTGTTCACTGGCTTCAGCTGGGCGGGACTCGATACCGTCGACGGGCGCTTTCACGGGTACTCCACGCCACCGCCGGATCCCAACCGGGATATCCTGCCGATGCAGGGCTACATGAAGTTCCACTCCGTTTCCGAGAAGCGCTTTCTTGGCACGGTGATTCCCGCCGGGCAACCCAACCCCGACGAAAGCCTGCGTATCGCACTCGACACGCTGGCGGCACACCCCAATGTTGGCCCCTTCCTGGGGCGTCAGCTGATCCAGCGCCTGGTCACCAGCAATCCGTCTGCGGCCTATGTCGGGCGCGTAGCGCAGGCCTTCAACATCGGGCGTTATACCTACGGCACCTGGACCGTGGGCTCCGGCGTGCGCGGGGATCTGAAGGCCACCATCGCCGCAGTGCTGCTCGACCGGGACGCTCGCGCAACGCCGAGCCTGAACAATCCGAATTTCGGTAGGGTACGCGAGCCCATCCTGCGCATGGCCAACTGGATGCGCGCTTTCAATGTCCGGTCTGCCAGTGGCAACTTTCTGCTTGGCACGACCGATGATGCCGCAACATCCCTCGGGCAGACCGTGATGCGCTCGCCCTCGGTCTTCAACTTCTACAGACCGGGCTACGTGCCGCCGAATACCGCCATTGCCGACGCCGGCCTCGTTGCGCCGGAGATGCAGATCATTCACGAGAGCGCGGTGATCGGATATTCAAATTACATGCGCTCGGTAGTCCAGTCCGGTGCCGGCAGCAACTCTCCACGCGATATCCAGCCTGACTACAGTGCAGAGATCGCGCTGGCTGATCGCCCGGATTCCCTGGTCAATCGCATGGACTTGCTGCTGACCTTCGGCACCATGAGTTCGGCAACCAAAACCATCATCCGGGACGCGATAGCCACGGTGCCCCTGCCGACCAGCAGTCAGACCACCGCGCGCACCAACCGGGTCTGGCTGGCGGTGCTCTTCACGCTGTCCGCTCCCGACTTCCTCGTCCAGAAATAGGAGGGCAAAATCATGACCACACGAATCTCCCGCCGGGAATTTCTCAAGACTGCTGCCGCGGTATCCTCGACCGGGATTGCAGCCCCGTTCGCGCTCAACCTCGCCGCTCTCGGCTCGGCCGCTGCTCAAACCGGCGGGTACCGGGCGTTGGTCTGCCTGTTCCTGCACGGGGGCAATGACCACACGAATACCGTCATCCCCTACGATCTGGCCTCCCACTCGGAGTACTTCAACGCGCGCTCCTCCATCGCGTTGACCCGCGAGGAACTGGCGCCCACCTCCCTCGGTGCAGTCGCTTCCCAGGGCGGGCGTGAGTTCGCGCTGCATCCATCACTGGTGGCCATGCGGCGCCTTTACAGCGAGGGTAATGCGGCGGTCGTCGCCAATGTCGGGCCACTCATCGTGCCGACTACCAAACTACAGTATCAGTCACGCTCAGTGCCCCTGCCGCCGAAGCTTTTTTCCCATAACGACCAGCAATCTGCATGGCAGGCCCATATGGCGAGCGGTGAAGGTGTGCGCCAGGGTTGGGGTGGCTCGTTGGGCGACCAACTGCTCGGTGGCAATGCCAATACTGCCTTCATGTGCATCTCGGCCGCTGGCAATGCGGTGTGGCTCTCGGGACGCAATGTGGTGCAGTACCAGGTCAGCACCTCTGGCGCGCTCACCATGAACGCCATCACGGGTTCGCTGTACGGTTCCTCCGCGGCCACTGCGGCCTATCGTAATCTGGTAACCCTTGCCAGCAGCAACCTTTTCGAGAATGAAATGGGCGTCATCAACCGGAGGTCCATAGAGACCAACGATCTGCTGCGCACAGCCTTGCCGCCCACCACTTTTTTCACCACCCCTGTTCCGTCTGGCAATACGCTTGCCTCGCAACTGAACGTGGTGGCACGGATGATCGCGGGCCGGTCTGCGCTGGGCCTGAACCGACAAGTCTTCCTGGTCAGTCTGGGTGGCTTTGACCATCATGACTATCTGCTCACTCAACAGGCGCAGCGACTGGCGACGGTGGATACGGCGGTCGATGCGTTCTGGAGCTGGCTGGGACAGATGGGTATGCAGTCCAGCGTCACGCTGTTCACGGCGAGTGATTTTGGCCGCACGCTCACCAGCAATGGGGACGGCTCCGACCACGGCTGGGGTTCGCACCACTTTGTGGTCGGCGGCGGTGTTGCCGGCAACACGATCTACGGTGATTTCCCACAGACGGCTTACGGCACGACCTCAGACATCGGGCAGGGCAGCCTGTTGCCTGGTACAGCCGTCGATCAACTCGCGGGATCACTGGGGCGATGGCTCGGCGTGCCGGACAGCAGCATGAGCACGGTGCTGCCGAACATCGGTAATTACGCCACCCGCTACCTGCCGCTTTATGGCTGAACCCCACAACACCCATGCCGCACTGAGGACAATGCCTGTTCCTCTGCTGACGGAGATGCCGTGCGCCGACTGCAGTTCAGCGCAGCGGTAGCGCGGGCAGTGGGTTCAGCCTGATCTGCAGTCTCAGCACATCGTCGGTGGGCGAGGGGCTTGAAACCCGCACAGTGACATCCATCTTGCGGCGAAGCGGGACGTCCCGGTCCGGTGTCACATAGCCCAGCGTGGCCGAGGGCGCTGCGGGATCGAATCTCAAGGTAGCCATGCGCTCGAAAAGCGGCTTGCCGCGCCGGCTGAACAGCAGGGTCAGTTCCACATCCTGGGTCTCCACCGGGCCTCCTGCAGGATCCTCCCGGTAGACCTCCACAAGGTAGCGTCCGCGGTACAGCAGGCTCACCTTCCAGTGCGCCTCCTGCGCGCCGTTCAAGGATACCGTCTCGTTGAATGCAAGCGATGAGGGGCGGACCGCCGGGTCGGGGGTGGCTTCGGCAAAAGCGCCGGGCGGTAGCCCCAGTGCGAGTATCAGCAGTAGCGGGGTGCGCGGCATCACCAATGTCCTCTTGGGGTCATGTTGCTTGGTCACCGCCTCGAACGCCTTGGTTCCTCGGGGCTCGGCGGGATTGTACGGGAGCTGCGACGCAGCACAGAGCGCCCTCGCTTGCAGACCTCAACCGGCCCTGCCTATGCTCAAGCGACCGTAGCAGCAGGGCACGTGCATGACAGGCAAAGTTCTCGAAGACAGGGCCTCCCCGCGGGGCAAGTACCCCCACGTAAAATGCGTCGGAGACCTGATCTTCGTGTCCGGCACCAGTGCACGGCAGCGCGACAACAGCATCCGCGGCGCTACGGTTGATGCGATGGGCACTACCCGGCTCGATGTGCGCGAGCAGACCCGTGCGGTGCTTGAGAATATCGCCGGCATCCTGGAGAGCGTCGGCGCCAGTCTTGCTGAGGTGGTCTCGGTGACGACCTACCTCGTCGACATGAACGACTTCGGTGGATACAACGAGGTCTATGGCGAATTCTTCGATTACTCCGGCCCGGCCCGCACTACCGTGGCTGTCCATCAGCTGCCACACCCTTTACTGCGCATCGAAATCAGCTGCATCGCGCATCGCGCGGCTACAAGGGAGGCTTGACCATGCCCAAAGGTGAAATCATCGCAGGCTTCCTGGCACCGCATCCTCCACATCTTGTCTACTGTGAAAACCCGCCGCAGAACGAGCCGCGCTCGCAAGGCGGCTGGGAGCAGCTTCGCTGGGCCTACGAGCGCGCACGCAAAAGCATTGACCGGCTCAAACCTGATGTGTTGCTGGTCCACTCGCCACACTGGGTGACCCAGCTCGGACATCATTTCCTGGCCGTGCCGAAACTGAGCGGAAAATCCGTCGATCCCATCTTCCCCAACCTTTTCCGCTACAACTTTGCGCTCGACGTTGACGTGGAACTCGCGCGCGCCTGCCACGACGAGGCTCGTCAGCGCGGGCTGGTAGCCAAACTGATGCAGAACCCGAATTTCCGCGTGGATTACGGCACCATCACCACGCTGCACATGATTCGCCCGCAGTGGGATATCCCCGTCGTGGGGATCTCTGCCAACAACTCTCCCTACTATCTCAAAATGGAAGAAGGGCTGGATGAGATGGCGACCTTGGGTGAAGCCACACGGGCCGCCATCGAGAACAGCGGCAAGCGTGCAGTGCTGCTGGCGTCAAACACATTGTGTCACTGGCATTTCCATGAAGAGCCGGAAATTCCCGAGGATATGTCGCGCGAGCATCCGGAGAATTACGCCGGTTACCTGTGGGACATGCGCATCATCGAGCTGTTGCGCCAGGGCAAGACCCGCGAAGTGTTTCGCCTGCTGCCGGATTTCATCCGCGAAGCCTTCGCCGAGGTGAAATCCGGCGCTTTTACCTGGATGTTCTCCGCCATGGGCTATCCGGAAATCCCTGCAGAGCTGCATGGTTACGGTACTGTGATCGGTACCGGCAATGCGGTGATGGAGTGGGACCTCACGCAGGCGAGGGCGCACTGACATGCCGCTGGCAGCTGCGTTTCTGGTACCAGGTTCCCCCCTGCCGTATCTGCGCCCGGATGTCGGGCCCTGGACGCCACTGGCGACGGCGTGTCGCCGCGCGGGTGAGCTGCTGGCCTTGCAACAGGTCGACACGCTACTGGTGTACTCCACGCAGTGGATCGCGGTGCTCGATGAGCTCTGGCAGATGCGCGGGCATGTGCACGGTCTGCATGTCGACGAGAACTGGTACGAATTTGGCGATCTCCCTTTTGATTTGCGCGTAGATACGGAAGTCACCGCGGCTGCCATCGCGGCGACTTCCGCCTTCGGGGTGCGATCCAAGGGCGTCGATTACGATGGCTTTCCCATCGACACCGGCACGGTAGTCGCCAATGGTTTCCTGAATGCTGGCGGCCAGGCACGACTGGTCATTGCGTCCAACAACGTCTATCACGACTGGGCCACCACCGAGCGCCTTGCAGCCTCGGCTGCAGCGGCCGCAGAAAGCATGGGTCGGCGCTATGCCGTGGTCGGCGTAGGAGGCTTGTCAGGCGCATTGTTCCGGGAAGAAATCGATTTGCAGACGGACCACGTTGCGAGCGCCGAGGATGACGCCCTCAACCGCGACCTTTTATCTGCCTTGGATAGCCCGGATGTGGCCGCCATCCGCAAACATGCGGCTGAACATGCCGGGCGCACCCGCGCCGATATGGGGCTGAAGCACCTTGCGTGGATCCTGGGCGCAGTGGGCGAGCGCTACGCCGGCGCGGAAACGCTGGCCTATGGGCCAACCTACGGCAGTGGCGCTGCGGTCATCCACTTCAAACTACGGGACGCAGGCTGATCCCCAAGGCAAGCTCGGTCCGTGACGGCGAGACGAGTGACGCTGCAGCGCAGCACTCCTCGCGGGCACGGGCTCAAGGCCATCGACACCACACCCGCGGTGCCCGATTTCCGGCCTGGCACATCTGAGCGCCCCCAAACATTCAAAAGGAGGGGGCTTTGTGGGATGCTCCTGCAGACGCAGAAGGGAGCCAGGCATGGTCAATCATCAATCCTCGAATACGCCAGTGTTCGATGTGAACTGCCAATACGTGCGGCTGCGCGCGCGTCGGGCGGACGGTTACGTCGAGTTCGACTTCGCAATCGGCGATCCGGCGCTGGCCGTCGAGCTGACGCTGCCTGCGGCGGCCTACGACACCTTCTGCCGTGAACGTCGTGTGCTTCACCTCACGCCGGCCGAAGCCGCAGCCGTCGATCATGAGCGCTCGAAGTGGCAGTTCGGCACACCGGGCCATCAAGACTAGAGTCCCAACATGCAAATCGACATCAAGACCCAGGCCGTCACGCAGTTGAGGCAGACGTTCTCGCACGTGGCCCGCTACCTGGGCAGCGACAAGCCTGCCTCGCGCTATCAGGAAGCCACCTACGGGCTGCAGGCCGAGACCAACTTCCATTACCGCCCGCTGTGGCAACCCGATCTCGAGCTTTATGACGTGCGCCGCACGCGGCTGGTGCTGAAGGACTGGTATGCACTGCGCGATCCGCGCCAGTTCTACTATGGCACTTACACCATCACCCGTGCCCGTCAGCAGGAGCTGATGGAGAAGAATCTCGAATTTGTCGACAAACGCGGCCTGCTGCGCGGTCTGCCCTCGGCAGACAATGATGCCCTGCTACTGGCTTTTGTCCCGCTGCGCCATCTGGAGTGGGCCGCAAACACCCACAACTGCTACGTGACTGCCTATGGCTGGGGCACGGCACTCACGCAGGCGACCATGTTCCACACGATGGACCGGCTCGGACTCGCCCAGTACCTGAGTCGCCTGGGTCTGCTGCTCGACGGCAATACCGGCGAATCACTCGCGACCGCCAAGACCCTGTGGCTTGAACACCCGGCATGGCAGGGGCTGCGGCGCGTGACTGAGAAGCTGCTGGTGACGCAGGACTGCATGGAAGTCTTCTTTGCCCAGAACCTGGTGCTGGACGGTCTGCTGTATCCGCTCGTCTACCAGCATGTCGAGGCTCGCAAGAGTGCGGCGCACGGGCCGGCACTCAGCCTGCTGACCGAGTTCATGACGCAGTGGTTTGACGAAACCAGCCGCTGGGTAGACGCGGTCACCAAGGTCTGCATTGCGGAATCCACCGACAACCACACGCTGGTCGCAGGCTGGATCGCGGACTGGCGTGATCAGGTGCAGGCGGCGCTAGGTACCTACGCCGAAACGATGCTTGAGGCAGAGGCGGCAGAGGCGCTCGCGGCGGTCGGTTCGGCATTTGATGCCCGCATCGCCAAGCTCGGGGCCCGGCCCGCATGAGCACTGACAGCGTGTTCATTGCCTTTCAGGCCAATGATGACACCCGCCCCATCGTCGAAGCCATCGAAGCGGACAATCCGGAGGCGCGCGTGGCGCATTTCCCTGCGATGGTGAAGATCGACGCACCAGGCCGCCTGGTGGTGAAGCGCGAATCGATTGAGGAGCTGATCGGCCGCGCCTACGATCTGCGCGAGCTGCAAATCAACCTGATTTCACTCTCTGGCAACATCGACGAATCGGAAAACGAATTCGTCCTCCACTGGAACTGAGCGCAAGGAATCCCGGATGACGCTGCCTGCCACACCCAAACCCCCGAAGAAGCTGAGCCTCAAGGAAAGCTACGCGCTGCTGACGCGCGGGCTTGGCTGGGACACTACCTACGAAGACATGGATCGCGCCTTCCCGCAGGACAAGTTCGAGGGCATCAAGATCCACGACTGGGACAAGTGGGAAGATCCATTCAGGCTCACGATGGACGCCTACTGGAAGTACCAGGGCGAGAAGGAGCGCAAGCTCTATGCCATTGTCGATGCCTTCCAGCAGAACAACGGCCAGTTCAATGTGGTCGATGCACGCTACATCAACACGCTCAAGCTGTTCCTGACCGGCGTGTCACCGCTCGAGTATGCCGCCCACCGAGGCTTTGCGATGGCAGGCCGCAATTTCCGTGGCACCAGCGCCCGCATCGCCTGCCAGATGCAGGCTATCGATGAACTGCGCCATGCGCAGACGCAGGCGCACACCATCAGCCACTACAACAAGTTCTTCAACGGGCTGCATGATCCGGGTCACATGCACGACAGGGTGTGGTACCTGTCCGTGCCCAAATCCTACTTCGAAGACGCGATGACAGCCGGTCCGTTCGAGTT
>JBDLQR010000123.1:0-2620 GCA_039800485.1 Pseudomonadota bacterium | reverse complement strand
AGAGTTGAAGTGCCGTCCGGCATTGAAGAGCAGGCTCACCTTCCAGTTCGCCGGGTTGTTGCCGAAAAGATCGGCCCGCCACACCTTGCCACCAGTGTCCCCGAAATAAATGCGATCCAGGGTGCCATTGCCGTCCATGTCTGCGGCAGTCACGTCCGATGGCACGCTGTCCTTGAGCTCAGGATGACGATAGGCCTTGGCATCCGCGTCGTAACCTTCCGTGCCCGGAAGCGCTCGCCACACCAGGTCGCCCGTGGCTGCATCGACCACGTAAAGTGCGTTACCGCGCGTGTCATCCTGACCGTAACGGTTGGGATCACCCGCAGCACAGCGGTTGGCCGCATCCTTGCCGAGTTTGGCCAGAATGGTCGCGGCGTCGCCTTCGCAACGGTCATCACCATTGTCATCCCCGTTGTAACCACCTCCAAAGACGATTACAGGCTTGCGCCCACCCCCGTCGCCATAGTTCAGGATCCCGACACTAGGCGTTGACCAGCTCTGGGCCAGTCTCCAGAAACCGGAAGTCTCATTGTCCAGGCGCCACATGAATGCCGGCGCATCCGGGTTGGAAATATCGAGTGCGTAGTAGCCGCGTCCCCCCCTTCGCATGCCGAAGAAGGCCCAGACCTTGTCGCCGGCCGTGTGATCGAGGGTCCCGTCGGCGTTCAGATCTTTCTGATACAAGGCGGCGGTCCCGTCTAGAAATATGGGGTGCAGCGGGCGATCGTTGATCAGCGCCTCGCGCAGGCGCTGCTGACCTTCCAACGCGCGTTGCGGCATGTAGCCCCACACTTCAGCGCCGGACTGGGTGGGAGTCTGGCCAGGGTTGGTGTTCCTGAACATGTGCATGATGCCATCAGTGGTGGCCATCAGGATGCGGATGTCAGGGTTGCTGCGGCTGTAGCTCCCGCGTGCGCCATAGTTCACTGGTACAGGGCGTGAGTGGATCGGATCGCCCAGGAACCAGTCACGGGTAGTCACGGTATCCGCGAGGCTTGCCGCGGTATAGCCCCGCACATAGCGCAGGTCGCGCACTGCGCGCTCCTTCTCGGTCGTCGTGGCGCTTGAGTAGGTGGAACTGCTGGTGGCGGGTGTCCATTTACGCGTGAGGTTGCTCCACACCGCGTTACGCTGGGCACTGTTGCTGGTGGTGGAAGGCGCATCCAGATTGACCAGCGCCAGCGGTCCACCGCTGGTGACAGAGTCTTCCGTGTAAAGTTTGCGGCCGCCTGTGGCGTCATTGTCGAGACCCGGGGTGCCCTGCAGGTTGGGGTTGTAGCCCGGAATGCGCTGGCCCGCGCCCCCGCGCTTGATCACGGGGCCATCGGCGCCAGCCACCTGCCCCTCTCCCGGGGGCGGCAAGGTGCCGGGATCAGTCCACAAGGTCAGGGCAGAGGGCTTGATGCGGCCGTCGATATCGATGGCGTTCATGCCGGAAGTGTCCTGGAGTTCCGGTATCCGCGTGGCCGCATTGAGCCCGAGCTTGAGTTTCTTGAGGTTGCCGGGCCAGAAGGGCTTGCCATCGCCATCCGCCTCGAACAGGCCGAGGTACACATCGTTCACGACCTGGGAGCGGTTGAATACATTCACCGGGATGGAGGGCGCGGCGAATGTGGTGCTGACCGACAGGATGCTGCGCAGGATGTTGTCCAGCAGATCCACCAACACCTGCGGATCCTCGCTCAGTGGCAGCGGTTGACCGGTACCTCCGGCGGCGGCGTAGGCACCCGTGGTGGTATTGATCTTGGTGGGGTCCACGATGAAGTAGGACACTACATTCTGCTTGCCGGCCAGTGTGGGGGCCTCGCCGAAAGTGCCGTCCGCGAGGTCCGCATCGTGCATGTAGCCGATGACCGTGGGGAAGGTATTGTTGTTGCCCGTGAGATTGATGCCCTGCATGCCGCCACCAGCCTTGTTGGCCCTGATGGCAGAATCCGAATTGTCTTCCTGCTGCGAGACCTGGAACATCAGGTTGATGACGTAAATCTTGGCGCAGGAACTGGAAGCACCGAGCGGGCTGACATAGCGCGGACCGCTTGCCGTGCTTGTGACGATGCTGTTGTCCCAGCTGAGCATCGGGCGCTCCGCATTCAGATTGACATTCGGGCCCTGCAAGTCGCCGAAGTCGATGAAGCCGTTCTGCCCGTTGTACACCTGCTGGCCTGTCAGGTAGCGGAACAGTTCAAAGTAGAGTTCCTTGCCCTGGTAGGGGTGCGCCAGATTACCTTGGGGTACCGGAATGGCTTCCAGCAGATCGCGGAAAAAAATCTTGTCGGCATCTTCGCCCGTGTCGTTCAGCCAGGTGGTGTCGCTGTCCTCACCCTGGGTCATGGAACGGAATCCCATGGGGATATACGCACCGTTGCTGCAACCTGCCCTGGGCGGGTAACCCTCGCAGCCCTGCTTGTCCGAATGGTTCATCATGAAGCCGATACGGATGCCACCGATGGGGTCCAGCACTCGCATGAGCACGGCGCGCAGCATGTTGAAGAACGTGGTTGATGCCCCGCTGCCGCCCGGCTGGCCATCCCGCAGATAGCCGGAGGTGCGCAAGCCGTCGCAGTAGCTGTTGACGGGGCATGAAACGGTTGCACCCAGGTTGGAGCGCCAATCGAGCACG
>JBDLQR010000122.1:0-2782 GCA_039800485.1 Pseudomonadota bacterium | reverse complement strand
ACCGCACTGATGATGCCGGCAAATGTCTCGCCCACCTTGTCCAGCATGTACTCGCATTTGAGCCATGCGACTGCGTCACGGGTGGCGTCATCAGCCCTGCGTTCAGTCATCGAACAATGTTCGCCCAGTACCACGAGATCATCCGCCGGTGGTGGCTGGCGCAGCAGCTGCTGCTTCAAGGCGCGGTGTATCAGCAGATCCGGGTAACGCCGGATCGGTGAGGTGAAGTGGGCATAGGATTCGAGACCGAGCCCGAAATGGCCCACGTTCTCCGGACTGTAGACGGCAAGCTTCAGGCTGCGCAGCACGACAGTCTCGATCAGGTTGCGATCGGGTCTGGCCTTCGCCGCCACCAGAACACGGGCGAAATCCTTGGCCTCAGGCTTCAGCCCCCCGCCGAGTCCCAGCCCGACGCTGCCGAGGAACTGGCGCAGGGCATCGGCCTTTTCCGCCTCCGGTTGGGCGTGCACGCGGAACATTGCGGGACGGCGGTGGCGGACCAGATGTTCGGCTGCAGCGACATTGGCCGCGATCATGAACTCCTCGATCAGTCGATGCGCATCATTGCGCTGACGCGCCTCGATGCGGGCGATCTTGCGGGCTTCATTGAAAATGAAACGCGGCTCGATGGTATCGATATCGAGCGCACCGCGGGTCTCGCGCTGGGCGCGCAGCAATTGATAGAGCGTATACGCGGTGGCGACCTGCCGCTCGGGTGCGTCTGCGGGCCACGCGGATTCCGGTCGGTCCAGCCATTCGGCGACCTCTTCATAGATCAGCCGAGCGCGCGAACGGATGACCGCATTGCAGAAACGCACTTTCTGTCGCTGGCCGGCTTCGTCGTAGCGCAGCTCGCAGACCATGGCGAGGCGTTCCACGTCAGGATTGAGCGAACAGATTCCGTTGGAGAGTGCCTCTGGCAGCATGGGAATGACCCGTGCCGGAAAGTAGACCGAGGTCCCGCGCTCGCGGGCCGCGGCGTCGAGCAGGGTTCCTGGCCGCACGTAGTGGGCCACGTCAGCAATAGCCACATACAGCACGAAGCCGGTGCGGGTCTTGCGACAGTAGATGGCATCGTCGAAGTCCCGCGCGTCCACCCCGTCGATGGTCACGAAGGGCAGCTCACGCAAATCCTCGCGCCCCTCCAGATCTGCCTTGCGCACCTTGGCGGGCACACGCTTCAACTCGCGCTCCAGCCCCTCCGGCCACAGCACAGGGAGTTGGTGGCTCCGAATGGCGATATCGATCTCCATGCCCGGCGCCATGTGTTCGCCGAGGACTTCGGTCACGTGACCAATGGGCTGATGGTGGCGATCGGGTTGCTGATCGATGGCCGCGATCACGATCTGTCCATGGGTGGCGCCCATGTCCTGGCCGGCGGGAATGAGGATGTCCTGATTGAGGTGGCGATTGTCGGGACTGATGTAACCGACGGGCCCGTCGCGCAGGTAACGCCCCACAACTTCGCGGTTGGCCCGCTCCAGAACCTCGACCACAGCCCCGAACGGACGATCGCGATCATCGTGACCGGCAATACGAACCAGCAAGCGGTCGCCGTGCAGGACCGAGCGGGCATCCCTGGGCGCAAGGTAGATATCGGGGGTGCCATCATCAGGCCGCACGAATGCGAATCCATCGGGATGACCGATGACCCGCCCGGCCAGAATCTCCATCGCCCGTGCGATACCGTACCGATGGTCCCGGGTCTCTACCAACTGCCCATCGCGCACCATGGCGCGCAGGCGTTTGCGCAGAATGAAGATCTCCTCTCGCGCGTGCACTTCCAGGGCGCGCGCCAGTTTTTCAAGTGAACAGGGGGCGCCGGTCAGCTCCAGTCGATGGAGGATGGCCTCGCGGCTGCGGATGACGATGAGGTCTTTTTCAGGTCTAGGCATGGGGGCATGGTAATCCAAGGCGGATGACCACGGGGTGAATGATCCGTTTCATTGACTCCCCTCAGGGGGTCCGGTAGATTGCGCGCCTCCTCAGCCGAGGTGGCGGAATTGGTAGACGCGCTGGTTTCAGGTACCAGTGGAGAAATCCGTGGAGGTTCGAGTCCTCTCCTCGGCACCATCAGGACACTCCGTCCTGCATGAGTTCAAACGCCGGCGTCCTGCCGGCACCAGCCTTCCTCAGGCGAACAACATCACTCCCACGTAGAGCAGGTACAGCGCGAGGTTTGGCATGAGATGCCAAACGCGAAGATCGCCCTGTCGCGCGAGCATGAACATCCAGATTCCCGCCACATAAGTCACGATGATGCCGATGAGCACTTCGGTGTTGGGTTGCCACGGCGTCAGCATGAGACCGATCGCGGGCAACAGGCTCCCCTGGAACACCATGGCGCCCGTGATGTTGCCGAAAGCGAGGGTGTCCTTGCCGCGCCGGATCCACAGGATGCTGTTGACCTTCTCCGGCAGCTCCGTGGCGATGGGTACGATCAGGAGCGAGAGCAGCAGCGGCGAGATGCCCACAACGTGGGAGAACTCTTCCACACCATGCACGAAAGTCTTTGCGCCCCCGATGAGCAGCGCGAGTCCGAGCGCCATCTGCAGCAGAATGACCGCCATGTGCTCGGGCAAGCCGAGTCGACAGAGGAACATCTTGCCCTCGGCCTGCGTGGCGTGACCTTCCTCGACAAGTTTTGCTGAGACCTTGAGCGTGATGAGCACATAGGTGAAGTAAGTCATCACCAGTGCCCCGGCGAAGAAGAAGCGCAAGCCCTTGGGCTCCATGGGCAGGAACAGCGCTACCAGCGCCAGACCGAAGGCAATCAGGAAGA
>JBDLQR010000121.1:0-7646 GCA_039800485.1 Pseudomonadota bacterium | reverse complement strand
CACGCTGGCCGGAGGTGGCGCGCGCCTACGCCGAGGTCAACGACATGTTCGGTGACATCGTGAAAGTCACCCCGAGCTCCAAGGTGGTGGGGGACATGGCGCTGATGATGGTCACCAGCGGACTGACCCGGCAGGAAGTGGAAGACCCGGCGGTGGAAGTCACTTTTCCCGAATCCGTGGTGTCATTCTTCCGTGGTGACCTCGGTCAGCCCTATGGGGGCTTTCCGCCAGCCTTGCAGCACAAGATTCTGAACGGCAAGCCACCGCTTGAGGGCAGGCCGGGCGCCAGCATGCCGCCGGTTGATCTGGAGGCCGCACGCAAGGAAGCCGAGCGACAGGCCCAGCGCGCGATCAGTGACGCGGAATTCGCCTCGTGGCTGATGTACCCGAAGGTCTTCACGGAATTCGCGGCTTCCCAGCGCCAGTTTGGCGAACTGACACCGCTGCCCACTCCGGTGTTCTTCTACGGAATGGAGGCGGGACAGGAAGTCAACATCGTGCTCGCCAAGGGCAAGGCCCTCATCGTGCGCTACCTCGGTACGAGCGATCCCCATGATGACAACCATCGCACGGTGTTCTTCGAGATCAACGGCCAACCGCGCCCCATCAAGGTTGCGGACCGCACGCGTGTACAGCCGCGGCCACCACATCCCAAGGCCGAGAAGGACAATGCGCTGCAGATAGGGGCACCGATGCCGGGTGTGATCACCCAGATCAGCATCAAGGCGGGCGAAAGCGTGGAGCGCGGTGATGTCCTGATGAGTCTCGAGGCCATGAAGATGCAGACCTCGATTCGGGCCGAGCAAGCCGGAGAGATCAAGCAGGTGGCGGTCTCACTCGGTCAGCAGGTGGATGCCAAGGATCTATTGATTGTGATGGGCTGAGCCGGCAAGGCAGGCACCCGTCAGGCAACCCCGTCCGCCACGAAGGGATTCGTGCGCCGCTCGGCGCCGAAAGTGGACGTGGGGCCGTGCCCTGGCACGAAGGTTACATCGTCACCCAAAGGCCAAAGCCGCTCCCGGATGGCCCGAATGAGGGCCGCATGGTCTCCTCGCGGGAAATCCGTCCGGCCTATGGAGCCCTGAAAGAGCACATCGCCGACGAAGGCGATCCGGGCCTCGGCATGAAAGAACACCACATGTCCCGGCGTATGGCCGGGGCAGTGGTACACCTGCAAGGTCTCCTCGCCCACGGTGACCTCATCCCCCTGCTCCAGCCAACGCGTGGGCTCGAACACACCCGCCGGCGGGAAGCCATAGGTCGCACCCTGCTGGGGCAGCAGATCGATCCAGAATTTGTCCTCGCGCTGCGGCCCCTCGATGGGCAGGCGGAGGCGTGAGGCGAGTTCGGCGACCGCCCCCGCATGATCGATGTGGGCATGGGTGACCAGAATCTTCTCCAGTTCGAGCCCCTCACGGGCCACCACCGCAAGCAGGCGCTCGATTTGCCCCCCGGGATCGATGAGGGCGGCTTTGCGGGTGTGCTCACACCAGATGAGCGAGCAGTTCTGCTGAAAAGGGGTGACCGGCAGGATGGCGACTTTCACGATGACAATTCTGTGGGGTCGGAACTGGCGCGAGGTTAACCCAAATCGCGAGGCTGTGGAGGTCTGCTGCATGCGGCTGCAGGGCAACATTTGCGGATGCTATGCTCGCAGCCTGCAGCGGGCTGCCAAGCCCGACATCCCTCAATCCAGCATCAGCTCTCAGGAGGCTTTCATGGCTATCGAAGAAGGCAAGGCCGCGCCGGCCTTCACACTCAAGGATCAGGATGGCAAGGCGCGCGCGCTGTCCGAATTCAAGGGGCAGGATGTCATCGTGTACTTCTATCCCAAGGACGATACTCCGGGATGCACCAAGGAAGCGTGTGGATTCCGTGACAACTGGTCTGTGCTGCAAAAGCGCAAGGTGGTGGTGATCGGTATCTCAGCCGACAGCACCGAGTCGCACTCGGCCTTCGTCGCCAAATACAAGCTCCCCTTCATCCTGCTGTCTGATCCGGATCGCAAGGTCATGGAAAAGTACGACGCTTATGGTGAAAAGATGATGTACGGCAAGAAGACCATGGGCGTCATCCGTTCCACCGTCTGGGTAGGCGCCGATGGCAAGGTGCGCAAGCACTGGAAAAAAGTCGCCAAGGCGGAAGTGCATCCAGCGGCAGTCCTGGCTGCGCTCGAGGGCGGCTGAGCGCGGGTCTTGTCCTCAGTGGCGCACCGGTCTGCGCCACTGAGGAAGTCGCAAGTCCGTTCGCCAGCCAGAGCCACACATGCCGATCATCTTCAAATACCTGCTTCTGCTGCGTGGCGTGGTGATGGTTGGCCAGCTCGCGGCCTTGCTTGCGATCGATCGCGCCTTCGGGGTGAAGGTCCCCTGGTTGCCGGTCGGGATCACGCTGTTCATGCTGGGCGCGCTGACCCTGCACAGTGGGTACCGTCTCCATGTGCTCAACCAGATCTCTGCGCGGGAATTCCTGGCCCAACTGCTGGCGGACGTCGCGGCGCTCTCGTGCCTGATCTTCTTTACCGGCGGCTCGCTCAACCCCTTCATCTCACTGTTCCTGTTGCCCATCATCTTCGCAGCGGCCGCGCTCCCGTCGCTGCATACCGCGATAGTCGCGGGTGCCGCGGCGACCGCCTACACCATGCTCATGTTCGTGCGGGAACCTGTTGAGCACCACCACGCGGCAGTGCAGGGTTTCGATCTTCACCTCTGGGGCATGTGGTACGGATTTCTGCTGAGCGCAGCGTGTGTGGCGGCCTTCGTCGCCCGCATCGCGGGCGCCCTGAGGGAACGCGATGCTGCGCTGGCGGAGGCGCGGGAGCAGGCCTTGCGCAATGAACGGGTGATTGCTCTCGGCACACTCGCCGCTGGCACTGCCCACGAGCTGGGGACACCGCTCGCGACCATGGCAATCGTCGCCCAGGATCTGGCTGCAGACCTTGCAGATCAGCCGGCCCTGCATGCGGCCGTCAACGTCCTCCAAGGACAGTTGCAGCGCTGCAAGACCACCCTCAGCCAACTCGCGATCGATGCCGGGCAGGCCCCTGCGCTGGAGGGCTTCCGGTGCACCCCGCGCCAGTTCATCGCGCAGTTGAAGGACGAGTTCGAGGCACAGAATCCCGGCGTGAGCCTGCGTCTGGGCGGCGCATTGCAAGGACCGGATTTTGCGATCGTGCCGGACAGGACGCTGCGCCAGGCGCTGCTGAACATTCTGAACAACGCGGCCCAGGCCTCACCTGCGGTCGTCGAACTGACAGCGGGCTGGGATACCGGGAAACTCTCACTCGAAATTCGCGACGAGGGACCGGGTATTGCCAGGGAGCTCAGCCAGCATCTGGGCCGGGCACCTGTACCTTCAGCCAAGGAATCAGGCCTCGGACTTGGTCTCTACCTTGCCGTCACCACGCTCCAGCGCCAGGGCGGCGTGGTGGAATTCCGCCCGCGCGAAACCGGCGGCACGCGCGTGGTGGTCGAGATTCCGCTGGGTCCCATCAGGGCGGGCAACGGATGAGTGACATGCTGATCATCGATGATGATCCTGTGTTCTCGGAGGTGCTGGCCGGTGCGCTCAAGCGGCGCGGTTACAAGGCCACGACCGCCGACAGTGCCCAGCGTGCCGTGGCCGAGATGCGCGAAGGAGATATCTCGCGCGTGGTTCTGGACCTCAGGTTGGCGACAGAAAACGGCCTCGAACTGATCCCTACGCTGTGCGCGATGGCCCCGGGAGTGAGGATCGTGGTGCTCACTGGCTATGCCAGCATCGCGACCGCGGTCGAGGCGATCAAGCTCGGTGCGCACCACTACCTGACCAAGCCGACGGATCTCCCGGCGCTGCTTGCAGCCTTCGAGCATGAACCGGGCACGATTCCACTGGAGCCAGCGTCTCAGCCCGCCTCGCTGGAACGTATCGAATGGGAGACCATCCAGCAGGTACTGCTGGAAGCAGAGGGGAATGTGTCGGCAGCCGCAGCCCGCCTCGGCCTTCATCGCAGGACACTCCAGCGCAAGCTTAAAAAGCGCCCCGCCGGGTTACGCTGATGCGCATGAACAGCATCCCGGAATTTCCGGGTACCCACGGCTATCACGATCTGGAGCTGCAGATCGCGGGCCGGGATGTGCGGCTCAGCGTGTATGTGCCTGCCAACGGCGCGCAACTACAACCCGCCCTGCTCGCTCTGCACTATGGCGGTCCGCCGCATGGCTACTACGGGCGGCCACTGCTTGAACAGCTGGTGGTACCCGCTGCCAACGGGGTGGCCGGAATTGTGGTGGCGCCTGTAGTGCTGGACGGCGACTGGACCACACCAGCCAGCACCGAAGTCGTCGTTGCGCTTGCTCAAGCCTTGCGTGCACGAGGTGATGGCCGCTGTGCGCTGCTCGGTTACAGTCTGGGCGCCATCGGATGCTGGCATCTGATGGCAGAGGCGCCTGAATGTTTCGATGCTGTCATTCCCATGGCAGGCAGGGCGCCGACGACGCCTCCGGCAGTGCGGATGCCTGTGCATGTGCTCCATTCGTCAGGCGATGAACTGTTCCCCTGCGCGGCCTTGGTGGAAACCCTGCAGGGGCTGGCGGCAAAGGGCGGACCGCTGAGCTGGGAGATATTGCCAAACCTGTCGCACTACGCCGTCGGCGCGTTCCAGGCACCACTGGCAAATGCCCTCAGGTGCTGTCTCCCGGTGCTCTGAATCGCACTCCTCCACGGCCACTTTTGTCTTTGCTGGCCGGCACTTGCGCAGATTCCGATGGGGTCCAGAAATTTCTTGCAATCAGGGGCGATCGGTGTAAATTGCGCGCTCCGCAATAGGCCGGAGGCTTTGTGAGTTGTTCCACTAGGAGAACATCGCGTTTGTCGAGGGAGACGCATTCCTGAGGTTCCGGTCGGGTCAGAAACCCTGACGGCGCCGGGAGGCGTCGTACTCGTGGTGGGTCCACACTCATCTTTCAACTACGAGGGTTTCTATTAATGAATCAAGACGCTCCGATTTGGGGCCAGCACCTGGTCCTGGATCTTGCCGGTTGTCCCCGCGACCGGTTGACCAACGCCGATCACCTGCGCGAATGGGTGCGGGATCTGGTCGACGCCATCAAGATGAAGGCTTACGGCGAGCCGCAGCTCGAGCACTTCGCCACGCATTCCTTCGATGCGGCGGGTTTCACCCTGCTCCAGCTGATTGAAACCTCCAATATCTGCGCGCACTTCGCCGAGAATCTGGGCCAAGTCTACATCGACATCTTCTCCTGCAAGCGCTTCGACAACGAAGTGGCAGTGCAGGTGTGCCGCAAGTATTTCGCGCCCACTACGGTGGAAATGCACGTGCTCGAACGGGGCCGCTTCGCACCGGCCCTCGCCCAGGCGGTGTAAGGCCCGTGGGAATCAGGTTTCAGGAAACCCTTTACGGGGACGAAGTATTCCAGGGCTTCACCGCGGATGAGCTCCTTTTCGAGGGCGCCACGCCCTACCAGAAGGTGCAGATCTTCGCGACCAAGCGCTGGGGCAAGGTGCTGGTGCTCGATGGCATCGTGCAGACCACCGAAAAGGATGAATTCGTCTACCACGAGATGCTGACGCACGTGCCGCTCTTTGCGTGCGCGGCGCCCAAGCGCGCCATGATCGTGGGTGGCGGAGACGGCGGCATCCTGCGGGAGGTGCTCAAGCACCCCATCGATCATGTGGACATGGTGGAAATCGATCGCACCGTGGTGGATTACTGCATCACCCACATGCCTACGCTCAACGATGCGGGCGGGATCTACAAAGACCCACGTGTCGATCTCGTGATTGAAGACGCCTTCGAGTTCATCAAGCGCGAAAAGCACAAATACGACGTGATCATGGTGGACTCCACCGATCCGGTCGGTGCGGGAGAAGTGCTCTTCTCGCGTACCTTCTACGACCTCTGCCGCAGTGCCCTGAATCCGGGTGGCGTGCTGGCCCTGCAGGATGGCGTGATCATCCTGCAACCGCATGAATCGCGTCAGAGCATGCAGCTGCTGCGGGACCTCGGTCTCAAGGCCCGCTGCTATGGCATCGCGGTGCCAACCTACTATGGCGGCAACATGATGCTGGGGCTCGCCAGCGATTCACTGGCGGCGCTGCAACCGGATCTTGCGGCCCTGCAAACGCGCTTTGCGGCGGCGAACTTCTCGACCGTGCACTACACTCCGGAGCTCCACTGCGCGAGCTTCGTTCTACCCCGATGGCAGCAGGAGATAACGGGAGGGCTGGCATGAACGACGATTCCCTTGATCATTTCAAGACCGATCGCACCACCGGCGAGCGTTACGCCGGCGATCACATGCTGGTCGAGTTCTGGGGTGCCGAGCGCCTGATGGAGCCGGAGTACATCTGCGAAGCGATGGAAGACGGCGCGCGTGCGGCCGGCGCCACCATCCTGCACTCGCACTATCATCATTTCGGTGATGGCATGGGTGTGAGCGGTGTGACGGTGCTGGCCGAGAGCCACATCACCATTCACACCTGGCCGGAAGTCGGCTATGCCGCCATCGATGTGTTCATGTGTGGAGAGGCCGTCCCGCAGAAGTGCGTGGACCTGCTGCGTGAGCGCTTCAATCCCCGCGAAGTCACTGCAGACAACCACCGCCGCGGAACCTGGGCCCCCGCCCAGCGCGCCCAACGCGTCGCCTGAGCTGACGTCGGAATCCCTCCGCCCCGGCACTGGGGTGGAGGGTGATTTCACTTACTGCCTGGTTCTTCCCTCGAATCACCACTCCGGCACCCGTTTTCCGAACGAGGTCTGCCGCATGATCCGGCGACAGTCATCGGGTCTCCCTCACCCGTCCCTCTCGCCTGCCAGCCCGACAATCAGTTGACTGTCACCCCATTCATGCCGGCCACCCGGACTGGCACTGACGGTTCTCCCTATCTGCCTTGGCGCAGCGCCTCGATGCGTGCTTCCAGCGGCGGATGGGACAGGAACAGGGCCTTGAGCCCACCCATGCGTCCGCCGCTGATACCGAAGGCCGCCAGCTGATCAGGCAGGTCGTGCGGCTCGTGCACTGCACGCAAGCGTTCCAGGGCCGCAATCATCTTCTCCCGGCCTGCCAGTGCCGCGCCCCCGGCATCAGCGCGGAATTCGCGCTGGCGCGAGAACCACATCACGATGGCGCTGGCGAGAATGCCGAAAAGGATTTGTGCCACGAAACTCGTGATGAAAAAGCCCGGCCCATGGCCTTCCTCGTTGCGGAACACGGCACGGTCGATGAAATGTCCGACGATGCGCGAGAAGAACACGACGAAGGTGTTCACCACCCCCTGGATGAGGGTCAGCGTGACCATGTCGCCGTTGGCCACATGGCTCACTTCGTGCGCGAGCACGGCTTCCACTTCGTCCTGGGTCATGTTGCGCAACAGTCCGGTGCTCACTGCCACCAGCGCACTGTCCCGCCGGGCACCCGTGGCAAAGGCATTGGGTTCCTGAGCCTCGAAGATGGCGACATCAGGCATGCCGATGCCGGCCCTCTCGGCCTGGTGTCGAACGGTCTCCACCAGCCAGCGTTCCGTCTGGTTGGCGGGTGTTTCGATGACCTTGGCGCCCATCATCCGGATGGCAGTCCATTTGGACATGGCGAGCGAGACCAGCGAACCCGCGAAACCGATGATGGCGGACATCAGGAGCAGTGCGG
>JBDLQR010000120.1:0-5256 GCA_039800485.1 Pseudomonadota bacterium | reverse complement strand
TCCGCGTTCCACCCCCAGGTGAAGATCTGCGCCTCGCCCTGCTGCATCTTCTCTTGAAAGCGGTTGTAGTCCGTGCTGCGGACCACGAGGTCGATGCCCAGCCTGGAAAATTGCTTACGGTACCAGCCGAACAACGCCTTGGTGTCTGGGCCAGACGAGCTTGCATCCAGGTGGAGTACGAGAGATTGACCGGTGGCCGGATCGATACCGTCGGGGTAACCGGCTTCGGCAAGCAGTGACCGCGCCTCATCCAGCGGACGTCGCAGCGCCCTGCCGTCCTGCCATCGATAAACGGCGGGGTTGATACCGGATTCGCCGCTGCGGTGGCCGAAAATTCCGGGTGGTAGTGGTCCTTGCGCGGGCACCCCTCGCCCGTTGCCGAAGATCGAGATCAGTTCCTCCATATCCACTGCGATGGCGAGCGCCTGGCGCAGCAGGCGCGCCCGACGCCCGTGACCGCCCACCACCGGGTCCAGCATGTTGAAGCCCACGTAGCTTATCGACATCCGGGTTGCGACGGAGAGTCTTATCCCCTTCGCCCTCATCTCCGGGGTCATCTCTGGTTTGCCTTGCGCATCAAACCTGATCGCCTGCTCAAATCCATCGGGGGCGATGGGGGAAGTGTCGTAATAGCCCTGGAGAAATTTGTTCCACTCGGGGATCTCTTCCTTCTCCAGCATGAAATGGATTTCAGCGATACGCGGCAACCCGGCTTCCTCCGCAGGTGGCACGGAGTCCCGCTTTGCCGTCTGCGCCGCCAGAGAGGGATAGGTCTCACCGCGGAATTCCGGATTGCGCACCAGCACCATCCGGCGATTGGGATTGTTCTCAGCCAGCATGTAAGGGCCGGTGCCGAGTGGGTGCCAGTCCAGATTGAGATTTCGCTCGGCCATGCCGGGCTGCCCATAGAAGCTGTCGGCCTCCCACGGGACTGGCGCAAAAAAAGGCATGGCCAGCCAGTAGAGGAATTGGGGGTACCTTTGCTTCAGCACTATCTCGAAAGTGTATTTGTCGATCACTTTTGCTCCCGCCAGCGGGAATGCGCGCAGGTCCGGGGGAGCGATTGAACGCGAACGCTCTTCACGCAAGGTGCGCGCGAGCGCATCGAGCCCCTCGATGTAGCGTTCCATGAAACCGAGAATGGGTGAGTGGAGATCCGGGTGGGCCAGGCGCTTGATCTGATGCACGTAGTCGGCAGCAATCAGCTCGCGGGTCCCCGTGTGGCTGAAACCGGCAAGCGTGCCGGCCTGGCCAATCTCATTCCTGGTCAGTGCGTGGTAGCGGTAACGCCCTGCGTTATCGCGCGCAAGCGCAGGATGCGGGGCGTAATGGATCCCGCGGCGCAGACGCAGTCTGTAGACCACTGAGGCTACGACGTCATCGGTCACGGGCTCCTCCAGCCGCTGGCCCGTGGCATCACGGTATTCCACCTCCGGCATCGCCTCCAGCGTCAGGGGCTCCAGCACATAGGGTCGCTTCAGGAAATGGTACTGGAGGGGCGGCTCGTAGATCTGCCCGGTGAAAGTGGCCTCGTTCTCGCTGTAGGAAGACACAGGATCAAGGTGCCTTGGCGAAGTCTGGAAGGTCGAAAACAGGATCGAGCGGCCACGGTCTGCAAGTGGATAAGGCGCATTCCAAGGCTCGCCGTTGGCTCCAGACGATCCGCAGCAGAGCGCCGACGCAAACAAGCCGCACAGCGCGAGTACCCGCCGCCGGAAAGGGCGCGCGTCTCTCCTCAGCCAGACCCCACGGATCGCAGCAAAGGCTCTGGTCGCAACAAGGACATCCATTGCGGTCGGCTTACCTGGAGAGAGGGGACAGGGAATGGCGCCCCACTGTACACTTTGCCCGACTTCGCGCCTACGCGCGGCACCATCGGTTCATGACAGGAACGGAGCACGGATTCCATGGGCATCTTGGCGGGCAAAAAAGCACTGATCGTCGGCGTAGCAAGCAACAAGTCGATTGCCTGGGGTATCGCCCAGGCGATGCATCGTGAGGGCGCAGAGCTCGCTTTCACCTACCAGAACGAAAGACTGAAATCCCGCGTAGAGGAGTTCGCGGCCGAATGCGGCTCATCGCTGGTGCTGCCCTGCGAGGTTCAGAACGACGAGGAGATTCAGGCGGTCTTCAAGTTGCTCGGCAGTCACTGGCAGCATCTCGATATCCTTATCCACTCTGTCGCCTACGCGCCGCGTGAGGCCCTGCAGGGTGAATACCTTGCATCACTCACACGGGAAAGCTTTTCGGTGGCGCACGAGGTCAGCTCCTACAGCTTTGCGGCACTGGGCCAGGCCGCGCGCCCGATGATGCAGGGCCGCCAAGGCGCAATGCTCACCTTGAGCTATCTGGGTGCGGTGCGAACCATGCCGAGCTACAACGTGATGGGACTGGCCAAGGCCAGCCTGGAGGCCAATGTCCGTTACATGGCCGAAAGTCTGGGACCGGAGGGCGTACGCGTGAATGCCATCTCCGCGGGCCCAATCAGGACACTGGCCGCCTCCGGCATCAAGGACATGCGCAAGTTTCTTGACCACGTTGAAAAGAACGCACCGCTGCGTCGTAACGTGACCATCGAGGAAGTAGGCAACGTTGCCGCCTTCCTCTGCTCTGATCTCGCCTCTGCGGTGACCGGAGAAATCACCTACGCAGACTGCGGCTACAACATCATGGGAATGACCGGCTCGCTCTGAGCGAGCCGGTAGTGAATCAGAGACGCTCGGGGTGCAGCTCTATACGGGCATCGGCGCGCAGACCCGTCACGAAATCGCGCCAGGCAGTGATCGCCCTCGCCCTTGCAAGACCTTCACGTACGCGGCCGGTTGCGGCTGAGTCAGCTTCCTGCAGGGTTTTTGGCGTCTGGACGTTGGAGACCTCAACCACGGCATAACTGCCGTCACCGAACTCCACACCCAGATATGTGCGGTCCTCGGGTTTGGCCAGAGAGGCCCTGAACGCGCCGCGCAGGACCGCGCGATTGAGACGCGTGTCATCGCGCCTCGCATTCTCCACCACTTCCCACTTGAGTTTTTCCGCCGTCATCAGCGCGGTCGGCGTCTCCCCGGCCCGGAGTTTGGCGAGCAGTGCTTCACCACGCTCCTTGACCTGCTGCTGGCTGCGCTCGGTCTGGATCCGGGTGCGAACGTCATCCTTCACGGCAGCCAGCTCCGGCAGATGTGAGGGTTCGTACTGAGCTACGCGCACCGCCACGATGCGATCGTCTCCCACCTCCACCGGCGCGCTGACAAGACCTTGGGTCAGGACTTCCGGCTCCCAGACTGTATCCGCCACTGCCGCGCTGAACTGCGCCACGATCTGCTCCCTGTCCTGCTTGCTGGTGCTTTGCACCTCCAGGCCCAGTTGCTCCGCCGCTTCCGCGAGTGACTCGGGATACTCATAGACGGTTTCGCTGAAGCGTTCCGCGGCTTCGAAGTACATTTCTTCGGCTTTCTCGCGACGCAGTCGTTGCTCAATGTCGCCGCGGACATCCGCGTAAGGCGTGACGGCTTCTGGCTGCACGCGCGTGAGCCGGATGATGTGGTAGCCGAATTCCGTCTTGACCGGCTCGCTGATTTCATCGGGCTTCATGGCAAAGACAGCCTGTTCGAATTCCGGCGCCATGACGCCCTTGCCGAACAGTCCGGTGGCTCCACCCTCGGCGCGGGAGCCAATGTCATCGGAAAACTCCTTGGCAACGGTCGCGAAATCCTTGCCGCCGGTGACCATCGCGCGCAGTTCTTCGGCGCGAGCCTTCGCCTTGGCGGTTTCGTCGGGGCTGGCATCGGTCTTCAGCTGCACGAGAATATGACTGGCTGCGCGCTGCTCTTCGACGGTGAAATCGGCCTGGTGTGAATCGTAGTAAGCGGCCATGTCGCCTTCTGCCAGCACGACCTCCTTCATCAGGGCTTCCAGCCTCAGTTCGGCATATTCGAGGGCAACCCGATCAGGAATGCGGAATTCCTCCGCGTGAACCTTGAAGTAAGCCTCGAGATCAGCGTCCGTGATCTTCTGGGTGTCCGGTGCGGCAGGCTGCAGTGTCACCAATCCCACCGTGCGGGTTTGTGCCTGCAGGCGCGAAACCTCATCAAATTCGGTAGCGGTGATGAAGGCAGAGGCCACGACACCGGTTCTCATTTGCTCAAGCGCGAGATCTCGCTGTGCCTGGGCTTCAAAGGCCTGTTCGGTGAAGCCCAGCATGCTGGTCACCTGCGAGTAACGCTCCGTGGAGAACTTGCCATCCACATGGAAATTGGGTGAGTTGCGCAGGAATGCTGCCACCTGCTCCACTCCCACCCGTATGCGCGATGCATCGAGTGTCTGCCCCAGCACCTTGTCGTCCACCACGAAATCAAGCACGCGCTGCTTGGCCTCGGCGTCGCCCCACACAGCAGGATCGAAGGCATCACCGAGTTCTGCCTGGGCGCGCTGTCGCAAACGCTGGAAGGTCTCCTGGTATTCCGCCAGTTCGACTTCGTCGCCGTTCACCTCGGCCACAACGACCTTGCGTGCTTCGTTCAGGTAGGACTCGATGCCCCAGACCGCGAAGGTGAGGCAGAGAAAAGCGATGATGACCCCGGCGATGATGCCCTGGATTTTTTCGCGTATGGTTTGAAGCATGTTGGGCCCTCGTGGATCCGCCATGCACGGGCTGCGATCCCGTGCACTTGGCCGGGGTCAGGTCATGTATGAGGATGAATGTTGGGCGCCGGAGTGGAGCCTGCCTCGGCTCCAGTCCGGTGTCCCTGATAGTGGCGGAGTGGACGGGGCTCGAACCCGCGACCCCCGGCGTGACAGGCCGGTATTCTAACCAACTGAACTACCACTCCGTTGTTCTGCATAGGTGGTGGGTGCTGAGGGGATCGAACCCACGACCTTCGCCTTGTAAGGGCGACGCTCTCCCGGCTGAGCTAAGCACCCGAGAGCCGCTTAGCTTAAGGCATCCTTGAAGGCTTTGCCACCCTTGAATGCGACAGATCGCGAGGCTGCGATTTCAATCGTCTCACCTGTGCGTGGATTGCGTCCCTGGCGAGCTGCACGCTCCTTGACGGCAAACGTGCCAAAGCCGGCCAGCGCGACATTGTCGCCCTTCGCAAGCGCGGCCAGGATGGCATCGGTCACCGCGTCCACTGCACGAGCAGCGGAGGCCTTGGACAAATCAGCCGCACCGGCAACAGCGTCAATCAGTTCAGTCTTGTTCATGGGATTCCCCGTGGTTTTTGTGTCTCATTGGATGTCCCGCCTGGCGGGACATGGTCA
>JBDLQR010000119.1:0-4545 GCA_039800485.1 Pseudomonadota bacterium | reverse complement strand
CGCGACCTACCGGCACCACGAGATCGTCCGCACTTACGAGTTCTACAAGAAGGCGGAGAAGCGGGCGACGATGGCGGAGAAGCTCATGGAGCATGTGCAGGGGGATGGGCGGATCCATGCGCAGTTCATGCCCCTGCAAACGGCGACGGGGCGCTGGAGTTGCGCTAACCCCAACCTCCAGCAAATTCCGCGGGATCCTGAGTTTCGCACTGCGTTTACTGCGCCGGAGGGTTGTGTGCTGGTGCAGGCGGATTACAGCGCGATGGAGCTGCGCTACTTGGCGGCGGTGGCTGAGTGCAGCCCGATGCTGGATGCGTTTAACAGCGGGGCGGATCTACACACTCGCACCGCTGCGTTGATGTATGGCATCACGGACGCCGAGGTCGACAAATCGCAGAGAACTGCGGCTAAAGCGTGCAACTTCGGATTGGCGTATGCGTCAGCGCCTAAGGGTTTGCAGTCGTACTTCGCGACGCTGGGGCTCTACATCGACAAGAGACAGGCGCGCGAGTTCTATGACATGTGGCACGCCGCGTACCCAGAGGTGGGTAAGTGGCATCGCTGGTGTCAGAAGCAAGTGGACGCCGGGGCGCCGGTGCGCACGGCGATTGGGCGGAGGCGCAAGCTGTTTGGCGAGGAGAACCGCGTTCAGATCTTCGCCAATAACACGATCCAGGGGGGTTGCGCTGACATCATGAAGGCAGCAATGGTGTCGATTTTTCATCAACTTCCGGCCGGGGCGCATCTGGTCGCCTGCGTTCACGACGAGGTTTTATGCGAATCTTGCATAGAGAGGTCAGAAGAGGTTCTGGGCCTTGTCATTGGTGAGATGCAGGATGCTGCAATAGCCATCGTCGGTACAGCGGTGACGATGAAGGCTGAGGGAGGGGTTGTTCAGAGCTGGGGGGAGAAGTGAGCGGATTGCAAGACCCCCGCGTAAAAGAACTGCTGCAGATTGCAGCAGAGCGCTACCTCAGAGGCGAAGCACCACGCTCGCCACTTCCTGGTGATCCACCAACACCTGCTCAACCAGCGCCAGGTACAGCTCCCGGAGTTCTTCGTCGCTCAGCTGCGACCACACGGCTGGGTCGGCGAATACGGAAAGGAGCTCGGGGTCGGGACCGACTTGCTGTTCCAGCGCGGTAAGCCGCTCGCGTTTAATTTCAATAGCTGGGGCCAGGTCCGGGTCGCCCAGCGCTTCTAACTCCGCGATCTTGGCCTTCAGCGTCAGGATCTCGGGGTTTTCTACTATTACGGACTGGGCTAACTGCGTGCTGCGCTGAGATAAAGCAGCGTTGATTTGTTCGCGGACCTTCTGCTCGCGGGTGCTTTTGTAGCGCTGCGAACACTCCCGGCTTTTGCAGATAACGCTGGCGATGGTGCGGCTGCCTGCGTAAGTCATTTTACGATTGCAGCCGGCGCAGACGCAAAGGCCAGTCAGGAGGCGGGGTTTGACTTGGGCGGTGTGGCCCCAGCGGCGGCGATTGTCATGCAACTGGCGTTCCATGATCACAAAGTTGCTGTGTGACAGCAGGGCAGGATGAGTTTCCCAGACGATCTCTCGGTAAGAATTATCACTCTGCTTTAGGTAGCCCAGCCCGCCCCGGAGAACCGGGTTGAGAAGCCAAGCTTTGACGGCACGGCACGAACCTAAGGGGATGGCACCCAGACCTGCCTTGTGCCACTGGTCTAACGCCGTATTCATGCGCCAGTTGCATTGCTTGCATAACGCAAGGAAACGCGCGGCCCGGGGGAACTCCTCGGGGTCGGGCTCTAAGGCGCTCCGATCTGCGTTCAGGCGGTAGCCCCAGGCCACCTTGCCGCGCAGGGGGCGGGCGCGTTTGCGGCCTTCGCTATAGCCGGCGCGCACGCGCATCGACAGCATCCTGCTCTCCATCTCCGCCATCGAGGTGGCCATGCGGGAGAGCAGGAAGCCCTGGGGTGTTTCGGAGTCGACTGTGCCGCCGTCAAGGCAGTGGATGCGAACGCCCCGTTTGGCGGCAACGGCAATCAGCGCATCGGTGGCCGCGGCGTCACGCCCCAGTCGGTCGATGCGGGTGCAGACCACCTCTTGCACCTGGCGCGTGTCGATGAGGTGCAGGAGTTCCAGGTAGCCGGGGCGGTCCTGTGACAGCCCGCTCTCAACGTCCTCGATAACGCGGTCGACGCCTGCGTTCTCGATTCGGGAGCGCTGGTTTTGTAGCGCGCTGAGCTGCTCGTTGGTGTCGGTCGACACCCGCAGGTAGCCAATGCGCAGGGGTTGTCCCATGGGACTAACGCTAGGCGGGGTTGACTTCTTGTGTGGAACAGATACTCTCTGCCTGTCCATACAGGAACACCCGTGACTTCCCTTGCGCCACGGCGCATCTCAGCCGTTGCTGAGGATTGCGTGACGCAGGCTGCAGAACTCCTGCAGCTGTTGAACCGCCTATCAGATGGAGAAGCGGAACTAAGTGAGGACGAACGCAGTTACCAAGATCTGGTGACGGCGCTGTTCGCGCTCAAGCACGCAATCCAGGGCATCAAGACCGTCGCCAGCCTTGAAGCGGGGAGGTACGGCTTATGACCCCCGACCAGCTCGTCGATCACCCGCCTCACTACACAAAAGGAGGCGCGGTTGAGTGCATTGAGGCGATTAAGTCAGCCCTAACTGCTGATGAGTACAGGGGCTACTTGAAGGGAAACATCCTGAAGTACGCCTGGCGGGAGCGCCACAAGAACCGCCTGCAGGACATCAAAAAGCTCAATTGGTACGCCACTGAGCTGATCGCACACCTCGAATCCTCACTCGTTATCAATGAAGATCAATGACCTACGTGCGTGGGACGGCCCGTTGTACTCGGGCGATTGCGACCCCCGCGTGCAGCAAAAAGTCCAGGAGCGGCTGGACGAGCTTTACGTGCGTGATGGCCGGTATCGGCCTGATCACCCTGATCATGCAACTTACACCGGACTTTTCATCAAATACCAAGAGGAATTCAACAATGACGACTGAGCAGCTTTTCCTGGAGTGGTGGAAGGAGTCGTACCCGCACGCCAAGCCGGCGCCTCACACCATCACCACCCACGTCGCTTTCGCTGAGTACATCGACCGCAAACGCACGCAAGACGTGCTGGACTCCATAGCCAAAGCAGGCGCTGAGTAGAGGGCAGGCGTCGTGTTGTGCCCTGTTTGCACCGGTAAATACAGCCGGCCCAGCAAATGCTTCCGCGACGCCCCCGACTCCTACCTGCGCTACCGCGACTGCAGACATTGCGGTCATCGCTGGTGGACGATTGAGGTCATTGCGCCGAAAGACTCCATCCAGTGGATGGCGCGGGATAAGCCGGTGCGGCGTCCTAATTACCAACGAATCCGCTTCTCTAACAATGAAAGTAACTCTGGTGCATCGAACAGATGGCGCCGAGGCGCTTACGGCCTACATGGCCCGAGTGAGCAATCCCGCCAATCAGGACAACAACGAGACGGCGCACCGCCTGATCCGTTACCTGATTGAGCACGGGCACTGGAGCCCGTTTGAGATGTGCTCCATGTGCGTCAAGATTGAGACCGAGCGCGACATCGCGGCGCAGCTGCTCCGTCACCGCAGCTTCTCCTTCCAGGAGTTCAGCACCCGCTACGCCCGAACCTCCATCGCCGAGACCCCGCACTTCCGGCGCCAAGACACCAAGAACCGCCAAAACTCTTACGACGACCTCAGCGCTGAGGATCAGGAGCAGCTGGGGCGGGACGCCAGTGAGGTGATCACGCAGGCGTATGGGCTCTACTACGCCATGGTTGAGAACGGCGTGGCGCGGGAGACCGCCCGGCGCATCCTGCCGCTCTGCACCCCCACCGTGCTCTACATGCACGGCACCCTGCGCTCGTGGATTCACTACATCCAGGTGCGCACGGACCCCGGCACTCAGCTGGAGCATCGCCAAATTGCGGAGCAGTGCAAGCAGGTGTTCTGCCACGAGTTCCCCGCGATTGGTGAGGCGGCCTTTGGCGTAGGGGAGCAGTGAGCACCTCGCCCTTTCACAGCGCGTTGGCGCTTGGTGGTGTTGAGGAGGTGTTGCTGGAGGTTGTCGAGCAGGGGCAGCGATACGCCGCCGCTCAACACCCAGCTGTCGATAACCGCTCCCTCTACGCCTTCCTGGCAGAGCTGAAGTACAGCGTTCGCGCTTCGGAAACCTCGACTAACGCAAACCCTCAATGAAAGTTGATCAGAGCTTTTCCGATTTCTTGAACGAAATCGGTCGCTTCCCCCTGCTGACTGTTGATCAGGAGGTGCTGCTGGGCAGGCAGGTGCAGCGCCTGCAGCAACTGCGCGAGAAGGAGGCTGGTGGTGAGAAGCTCACCAAGAAGGAGCTGCGGGAGGTGCGGCTCGGGGAACGCGCCAAGCAGCAGATGGTCAACTGCAACCTGCGCATGGTGGTGTCCATCGCCAAGAAGTACCTCAAGCGCGTCAATCACCTGACGATGCTGGACCTAATCCAAGAGGGCACGATTGGGCTCATGCCCGGTGTGGAGAAGTTTGACCCAGCTCGCGGCTACAAATTCTC
>JBDLQR010000118.1:0-2535 GCA_039800485.1 Pseudomonadota bacterium | reverse complement strand
ATCGTCAACATTTCCTCCGTTGGCGGCAAAATCACCTTCCCGCTCGGCGCGCTCTACCACGGAACGAAGTTTGCCGTGGAAGGTTTGTCCGAGGCACTCAGCTATGAGATGTCTGCCATCGGCGTGCGCGTGAAGCTGGTGGAGCCGGGCATGATCAAGACCGACTTCGCAGGTCGCTCCTTCGAGTTCAATAATGAACCCGCGATCATGGAATATCAGCCTGTGGTGCAGGCGGTGTTCGCCGCACTCGGACCCATGGCCGAGATGGCTTCGCCACCAGAAATGGTTTCGGAAGTGATCTACCAGGCTGCCACGGATGGTTCGGATCAGATGCGCTATGAGGTGGGTCCGGATGCCGTGCAACTGCTGGCCGCGCGTCGCGCAGCAGATGACGCGACCTTCATCGGCGGCATGAAAGGGAATTTCGGCCTCTGATTGGGCAGCGTGGGGCCAGCTTCCAGTGGCGATTGCCGTGGCACAAATGGAATTTGATAATGGCCCGAGACCTGTGGTCACGCGGCGGAAGCCCACGATGCCCTCCAACACCTATGCCCTTGAGACGAGCTGGCGCCCCATCCTGAAAGATCTGGGGGTTTCCGCTGCGCGTGTGCTGCGGCGTGCGGGAATGCCGGAGGATCTGCTGGCGCAGCCTTCAGTGCGTCTTGCTGCTGCGGATTTCCATCAGTTCTGGAATGCGCTGGCGGAGGAGTTGGATGATCCGCTCTTCCCCCTGCGTTTGTGCCAGGCAGTGAGAAGTGAATCCTTCTCTCCCCCTTTGTTTGCTGCCCTCTGCAGCCCGAATTTTCTGGTGGCGGTCGAGCGTATCGCGCGCTTCAAGGCGCTCGTGGCGCCCATGCGCTTGCAACTGCGGCAGGACGCCAACACCGTCTCCCTGGAAATCGAATGGCCGGATCCCTTGCTCCCACCTCCGCAGTCCCTGGTCATCACCGAACTGCTGTTCTTTGTGGCCCTGCTGCGTATGGGAACTCGTGAGGCACTCAAGCCGTTGCGGGTTGAGACTACGCACCCGCCCAGACCAGCAGCAGAGTTCGAGGATTTTCTGGGTGTGAAGATCCGGCGCGGCGCGGCACATCGCATCGTGTTTCACGAGGCTGATGCGCAACGCCCCTTTCTGACGGCCAATGAAGGTATGTGGGAAACCTTCGAACCCGAGCTCCGCACGCGCCTGATGCAGCTCGATACCTCGGTCACCATGGCGCAGCGAGTCCGTGCGGTGCTGCTGGAGGCATTGCCAAGTGGTCTTGCCACGATGGATGCGGTGGCGAAGAGGCTCTTCGTCAGCCGTCGTACCCTGCAGAGACAACTGGAAGCGGAAGGCACGACCTATATGCGGCTACTGCAGGAAACACGTTCCGCGCTCGCCCTGCACTATCTACGCAAGACTTGCCTGCCGGCGGCAGAGATCTCGTTCCTGCTGGGGTTTGAAGAGCCCAATTCCTTTTACCGCGCCTTCCGGGACTGGACTGGCCGCACGCCGGAGGATGTGCGACAGCGGGGCAGCGCCTGACAGAAGATTCAGCTCCTCTGGCTGCTTTTCCTGAAGCTCAGTGCCGCACCGAAGCCGCGCGAATCAACGCATTCGATGGCAGCCGGGGATCTTCAAATTTCCGCGCCGTTTCCACTCCTGCCACCGGTAATCCGCTGGGGTCCAGCAGACCAATCTGCACCAGCACAGAGGCCTGGTCCCAGTAAATCCGCTCGCAGGCAATCTTGTCGCCTTCAAACTGGACGACCACCACCATCGGGATCTCGATCTTCCTGCCGGTAGGTGCAACGCCCGGCAACATCCAGTCCATTACCACATCGTGCGTGCAGGAGAACACGAACTCATCGATGAGGCGATCCGTGCCGATTGTGCGGGCCAGCGGCCGCAGGGTGGCATCGGCCGGCATCTTCGGAATGAAATGCTCGCCGTAAAACTCGAGCATTTCGGCAGTCCCGCGACCGCCCGTCATCACGGGTACGTGATTGACGTAGTTGTGCGGCGTCATGGTAGCCACCGTCGCCGCGGCATCGCGTGTTGCAAACTCGAGCTCGGTGTGCTGCTCCCACAGCCGGATCATTTCTTCTTCAGACAAGACGCTGCTCATACTTCCCCCGGGCTGGTTTCTGGTGCTTGTGCAAGATCCACACTGATGGCCTCGGCGACGAATCCAAGTGTGGGAGAGCCGGTCACGCTTCCCGGTGATAGGCCTTGGAAGTCACGAGCCAATGTCCGTTGATCTTGTGATAGCAGAGATAGTCAACGAAGAACATGTCGCCGATTCGAACCCGGACCTTCGCCAGCGCCTGCGTGGCGGAGGTGAAATCGACCATCAGGATCTGGTGTTCGCGCGTAGCGCCTTGCGCCTTGGGGGATGTGCGCGCGGCGAGCACATCACGGTAGTGTGCTGCGGGCCAGCAGATCATCTCGCCCTCGCGCAGCCCGTGCAGCTGTGCAGTGGTCGCAAAGACCTGATCGAAGCGACTGACATCACAGTCGTACATGAGATCGAAATAGCGGTCGAGCGCGTT
>JBDLQR010000117.1:0-8005 GCA_039800485.1 Pseudomonadota bacterium | reverse complement strand
AAAGCTCCAGGATCCGGCGCTTGCCGCAGAATATCTCCAGCCAGAAGGTGTACCAGGCTTCCAGTCCCTTGCGCACCCAGCTACGCCCTGACCAGAGGAAGAGATTCTTGGCAGTCTGCTGTGAAAGCGTGCTCGCGCCGCGCGGTGCGCCCTCCTCTGCCTCCTCAAGCGCCTTGGCCAGTTCCGTGAAGTCAAAGCCATGATGTGCCGGGAAGCGCTGATCCTCGCCTGCGATGACCGCCAGCGCGAGCTCGGCCGAGATGGCCTGCAACGGCACCCAGCGCTGCGCGAGTGGCACGGCGCCGCGGCCACCCGCAAGATTCTCGAAGTAGCGTGCCAGCATGAAACTGGTGAAGGGGGGATTGAAGCTGCGCACCGCCAGCGGAGGTCCGAAGGCGAACAGCAGCAGAAATGTGAGCAGCATCCAGCGCAGGCCACGTCTGCGCCTGCGGCGACCGACCGCCCGGCGCAGACGGTGTTCGCCATCCGGATCCGGATTGATGCGCGGGAGGCGTGCCACCCGGAACGATCAGCGCCTCTCAGCGACCGCCGAGATCGACATCGTCCAGACGGTGCCCCCAATCACGCTTGGCCGCCAGATACCGGCGATTGAAGTCGCTGATTCCAGTGACATGCCGTTCCGCCACGACCTTCTGGAGGCCGAAATTGGCGAGATCCTGGATCTTCTTGGGATTGTTGGTGAGGAGCTTGAAGGGTCTGTCGCCGATGAAGTGATGCAGCAAGGCGGCGGCATCGGAGAAATCCCGGGAGTCATCCGGCAAGCCCAGCGAGCGGTTGGCCTCATAGGTGTTCTCACCCGCATCCTGCAGCAGATAAGTGGCGGCCTTGGCCCACAGGCCGATACCCCGCCCCTCATGCCCTGACATGTAGACCATCAATCCGCCGCCGGGTGTCTGATGCAGCCTGGTCATGGCGGACACGAACTGCGGGCCACATTCGCAGCGCTGGGAACCGAAGACATCTCCCGTCATGCAGCTCGAATGCACGCGCACCAGAGGCTCCGTCGCCTCCGTGGGATTGCCCACCACCAGCACGCTGTTGACCGCCATGCTGGAGGCCAGCATGGCAAAGAACTGCTGCCCGCCGTGCTCGCGCAGATCCCGCGCCAGCCCCTCCACCTTGGCGAGCTCGGTGCTGCGCACGGTGGCATACCACTGCACGGTGAACTGGAGGTCGTCGATGGAGACGGGAAGGGGAATCGGCCCCAGGACGTTGAGCGCCAGCTCACCCTCAGGCGGCGGTGCGTCAATCGAGATGCGATGTCCCTCGCGGTTGATGCGGAACAGTTTCCCGGCGTCGATCAGACGCTGGCGGACAGTGGGGTTGAGATAAGTGAACATGGCAATCCTGAATCAATGGCGCGCAATATGGCGGCGCGGCGGCTACTGGTCAACGCGCTCCGGGGCGTCATCCTGTGCGTGCAGGGCCTTGAGGAACTGGAACAGGGCGCGGGCCGCACGGGGCGTTTCGAACGGACGGGTTGCTTCCTGGCGGGCATTGCGCACGAGTTGACGCAGATGCTGGCGATCCAGCGCGGGAAATTCATCCGCAAGCTTCTCGAGCGGTCCATCCCCTTCGGCAATCAGCGCATCGCGCAGCCGCTCCAGCGCATGCAGACGCCGGATACTGGCAGCATCGGGCTCGCGCGCGGCATTCAACGCCTGACGGATCGCGGCGTGATCCTCACGCTCCAGCAAACCGCCCAGGTGGCGCAACTGGCGTTGCAGGGCGCCGCGTTGCAGCCTGCGTCCGACCAGCGCTTCCTCACGGATCTTCTCCGGCAAGGGCAGACGCTTGAACAGGCGCTCCGGGCACTCCACCAGCTCGCGCCCGAGGTCCTGCAAGGCGTGGTGCTCGCGCTTGATCTGCGAGCGGCTCTTGGGCGCCTCGCCCGCTTCGTCCTGCCATTCGGTCTCGCGCATCACGGTGTTGTGTTCACCTTCACACCGCGCTCCGCAAAGACTTCCTTGGCCGTGGCGATGCCGTTGAGTGCAGCCGGGAAGCCTGCATAGGCCGCCATCTGCATGATGACCTCCACGACTTCCTCAGGTTTGCAGCCGACGTTCAGCGCGCCATGGATATGCGCCCGCAGCTGCGGCTGCGCATGGCCCAAGGCGGTCAGCGCCGCTACGGTGGCGAGCTCGCGGGAGCGCAGGTCGAGCTGCGGCCGGGACAACACCTGTCCATAGCCCCATTCCACCACCCAGCGCCCGAGTTCGGGCGCGATGTCTTGCAGGTTTTCGACGGTTTTCGAGCCCGCCGCGCCGGTCACCCGGGCCAGCGTCTCCTTGCCCTTGATGTACTCGGGGCTTTCTGCGGCGACGGGGGCCTGCTGGGCCAGCACGTTGGAGACCAGGAGGAGTCCCCCCAGGGCGAGGGCGATACGCATGTCCGTTCCTTTCAGTTCGATGTTCGGCGGGCCGGCACGGCGCCGGACCCCCATTCTACGCCGGGTGACCCAGTCGGGCAGCGAGCCAGAGGCCGATATCGCGGATCTGCGCGGGCGCCACCGCGTGTTCCATGGGCCAGGCCCGGTATTCGACCGGATAGCCCCAGTCGGTGAGCAGCTCCGAGGCCTCCCGCCCATGGGATTCGCTGACCACGGGGTCTTGCACGCCATGATGTATGGCAATCGGCAGTCCCGCATTGGCCGGATGGGGTTCGATGCTGCGCCGGGTTGCAAAGTAGGTGGAGAGTGCGAGGAGCCCTGCCAGTCGTTCCGGCCAGCTCAGCGCCAGCTCGAAGCCGACGGCGCCGCCCTGGGAAAAACCCGCGATCACGATCCGCTCCGAGGGAATGCCGCGTGAGCGCTCGCGGGTGATCAGCGCACCCACTGCCCGGGCGGAAGCACGGAGCTGGGCTTCGTCGATCCGCCGGTCGAGATTCATCTCGAGGATGTCGTACCAGGCGGGCATCACATAACCCCCATTGATCGTCACCGGAATCTCCGGTGCGTGGGGAAAGACGAAGCGCAGGGACAATTCGGGCGGAATCCTGAGCAAGGGCACGATGGGCTCGAAATCATGGCCGCTGGCCCCGAGGCCATGCAGCCAGATCACGCTGCCACTCACCTCGCGGCCGGTCTCGATTTCCAGGCTTGTCAGTTCAGTCATCTCAACTTGCTCCCAACATGCCGCCGTCGAGCGGCAGCACAGTCCCGGTGACGTAACTTGCGGCACGCGAGGCGAGGAAGATGGCCATGCCTGCCGCATCTTCCTGCTCACCCATGCGTTTCAAGGGCACCCGGTTGATGATCTCGTCCCCCATGCGGGCGACCATGGGCGCCATCATGTCCGTGGCAAACGGACCGGGTGCGATTGCGTTGACCGTGATGTGTCGCGCGGCCAGATGTGTGGCGAGCACACGGGTCAGGTGGTGAACGGCGGCCTTGGCCGGGCCATAGGAAAAATTGTCGAACAGGGAGGTGTGCAGCCCATCGATGGAGCCGATGTTGATGACCCTGGCCGGGGCCGTCGGGCGCGCTGCAGCCTCCAGCAGCGGTAGCAACTTCTGGGTGAGAAAGAACACGGACTTCACGTTCAGATCCATCACCTTGTCCCAACCGGTTTCCGGAAAGTCATCCACCTTGCCGCCCCAGGTCGCGCCCGCGTTGTTGACGAGGATGTCGAGTTGCGTTTCCCGCGCAGAAATCTCGCGCACCACGTGCTCGATTCCGGACAGGGTGGAGAGATCGGCAAGCACGGCGAAACAGGCCCCGGACTTGCCAAGCTCCTCCGCTGCCGCGGTGCAGACATCCGCCTTGCGCGAGGAGATGTAGACCCGGGCACCCGCCGCAACATAGCCGCGTGCGATCATGAGGCCGATGCCACGTGAGCCGCCGGTGACGAGGGCAGTCTTGCCGGCGATGGAAAAGAGATTCTCCATGGCCTCAGTCAACCAGTGACGTCATCACGAGATCGCCGAGACGCTGCAGGCGATCCATGTGCCGGGATTCTTCCATCAGTCCGGTCGACAGGAAGGAAAAGGCGATGCCATCGCGCGGATCCACCCAGAAGCACGTGGAACCCGCGCCCCAGCCGCAAAAGGTTTCGGGGCTGCTGAAGTTGCTCATGGGACCGGGCTGCACGCCCTCGCCGCGCACGAAGAAACCGATGCCGATGCTGGCCGGGAAGGGTACCCAGCCACGGGTATCCCGCGTGTACTCGAACAGGCCATTGGGCCTGTCGCCCGTATGGTTGCGGGCACAGTAACGCAGGGTGCGCGGTGACAGGATGCGCACGCCGTCGAGTTCTCCGCCTCTCGCCAGCATGCACGTGAAACGATGCAGATCATCCAGCGTTGTCAGGTAGCCACCGGCGGGCACCTCGGCACCTTCCAGCCCAACCACCTGCCCTACCCCTTCCACTTCCTCTGGATAGAACATGCCGGGCTCGGTGTAACGCGCGACCACCGGGCACAGGCGCGGCAGCAGATCCGCACGCGGCCCGAGGCTCGTGTGCTGCATGCCGAGCGGCTGGAAGAGATCCTCCTCCAGAATGCGCGCAAAGCTGCGCTGCCCGCCGTCCAGCTTGCACACCAGGGCGGCCATCACTGAGTGGGCCGCAATGATGGAGTAGTTCACCCGCTCACCGGGCAATGACTCGGGACGCTGGCGGGCGATCCATTCCGTCAGCTTGGTGATGTTCGTCAGCACCTCGACGGGTGCCTGGGGAATCGCCGACATCAGACCGCTGGTATGGGTGAGCAGGTGAAAAAGGTTGATTTCGCGCAGCCCACGGGTGCGGAACGCCGGCAGCACCTCGCCCACTTGCAGGGTCAGGTGCAAATCGCCGCGCTCGATACGGTTCAGGATGAGTGCATTGGTGAACTGCTTGCCAACAGAAAAACTGACGAACACATCATCGGCAGCCATCATGCGCGCAGCAGCCCTGTCAGCAAAACCATGGAACACGCGCAGCACCGGTTCGCCATGGCGGCTCACGGCGAGCGCCGCGCCGTCGTAAAGCCCGGCCGCAATATCAGCCTCGATACGGGCCGGTATCCGCGCCAGGCGCGATGCGTCAAAGCTTCTGGGGCTTGCGTCATTTTTCATCGTGAACTCTCCCCGACGCGCGCTGGCGCCTTCTCATTGTTTGCCGTAGCTGGCTTCGATGCTGTCCAGCGGTGATTTCTGAATCCCGTGATTGGGGATGGGGTAGCGCAGACCATTGGCGGACAGGGCTTTGAGGCCTTCCACCGCCTGCGGCAGATAACTGGGTGGCAGCGCCATCAGCATTTCTTCATCCAGCACGCCGCCGAACTTGCGCTCGGCGTAACAGGGGATGGAGAGCGAGGGCTCGCCGGTTTTGAGCGCGTTGCCCCAGGAGTCCGCGCACGCACTCTCCCCCACACAGCTGAAGGTGAACTTGCGGTAATTGCGATACTGCAGGCCATTCACGAGCGTGATCATCTGCCCCGGTGTGCCGTAGATAAGGCAGATGTCCGGATTGTCGATGCGCCCTGCGGTGAGTGGGCTCACGGCCAGCGCCGCATAGTCTCCATGCGAGGCGCAACTCATGGCGCACTGGTGCGCCCCGCTGTCCTCATGCGTGGCGTACCACACACCAGTGAGCTTGCGTCCGGCGAGCCAGTCAGACGTGGGCGGATGCAGACCAATGACGGCACCACATTGTTCGCCCATCAGGTTGTCCATGGTGATCCCGAGTGTCCAGCCCAGCCAGCGGCTCTGGCCGACAATCTGATCCGTGGCGAATTTCTCACCCGGTGGTGGCCTGCGAATGCGTGGAACGGCTTCCATGTCGGCCACCGTCCGAAACCGCTTCATGCCGACCGGCAGGGTCTTCAGGCGCAGGTACTGGTTGAGCTCCGCAACCAGGGCCGCGTAGTCGTATTCGGTGTCGTCGCCCCAGCAATTGGCGTTCATGGCGTCGGTCCTTCCGGCTGTGGGTGACGGCAGGCGACCATGCCCACCGAGCGCACCGTCATGCGGGGTGCGCCCTCCGGGCCTATCACTTCCATCAAGGTGTGGATGAGGCCACGGTCCGGCTTGGAGGCCGAACGTCGCGCCTTCTCAACGGTCACCTGAACACTGAGCAGTTCTCCCGGTCGCACCGGCTTCAGCCAGCGCAATTCATCCAGCCCCGGTGAACCCATGCCCGCCACGCTCGAGATGAAGTGGTCTACCACCACCCGCATCATGGCCGAGGCGGTATGCCAGCCGCTGGCCACCAGCCCCCCGAAGTGACTCCGCGCGGCGGCTGCGTGATCGAGATGAAAAGGCTGGGGATCGAAACGGGAGGCAAAGTCGATGATCTCCTGTTCACTCAAGGTGAATTCACCCAGGCGCCAGGTTGCGCCCGGGGTGTAATCCTCAAAGTAGCGATCAGAAGCAGGCGTCGGGAAAGTGGCAAACGGCATGATGGGCTGGGCTCCGCAAATGCGGTCAGGGGCTGGACCGCGCCCGGCTAGGGTATGGGGGGGTACGGGTAGGGTCAATGCGCTGCGGCGATGCCGCCTGACCTCACTCTGCTCCCAGGCTCAGATCCGCGTCTGCACCGTTTCCCGCGCGGCGATTTCCAGCAGCGGCACCAGTCGGTCGGCCCAGCGGCGCTGCCCTTCGGGGTGTGCAATCTCATCCTGACGCAGCTCGATGAGCACATGTGGCAAACCGCGACGTTCTGCATGCACTGGAACGCCGTAATCCGTTTCGTCGGTGAGTCGGTAAGGGATGTTGTCTCCCACCATCAGGGCAGGATCACGCCGCAGCTCTCGCATCAGGATTTCGGCTACGCGGCGATCCCGGTTGGACAGCATGGCGATCTGCCAGGGGCGTTGTTCGCCCTTGTACAACGGCGTGAAGCTGTGAATCGCGAGATAGACCGTGGGGAGGCTCAAGGCCGCGCGCGCATCGAGCAGGCTCGCGATGGTGTCGTGATAGGGACGATGCAGGGCCTCGGCGCGGCGCACGCGCTCAGCCTCCGCGAGATTGCAGTTGCCGGGAACCGGTGTGAGTTCACTCAGCTCCGGGATGCAGTCGTGACGCCACAGTTGGCGATTGCAGTCGATCACAAGCCGCGAATAGCCGGTCGCGACCAGCGTGGCCGAGAAATGCGCGGCCAGCAGCTCTGCCACGGCAAGCGCGCCGATATCCCAGGCGATATGCCGTTGCCATTCCGTGGCCGGAACTCCCAGATCACCAAGGCAAGCAGGGACCTGACTGCTGGCGTGATCGCAGGTGAAGAAAAAAGGCGAATGGCTATCCGGGTGCAGAACAGTGACAGCGGGTGGTTCGTGTGGCGCGAGCAGGCTCATGATGGAACTTCGCGAGCAGAAGGACTTGTGGGGAGTATAGGAGCGAGGACATCCCGCCGGAATGGGGTTACTGTCACCAATTCTTTTGGCCGGAATGGGGATACTGTCACCATGATCGAGACGCGACTCACTCGACTGCTCAATCTCGCCCATCCTGTGCTCAACGCCCCCATGGCGCTGGTGGCCGGAGGTGCCTTGGCCGGGGCCGTTTCGCGGGCCGGAGGTCTTGGTCTCATCGGTGGCGGTTATGCGGGAACACTCGGTGCAGAGCCCGATCTGGCCTCGGAATTCGAGCGTGCAGAGGGGGCCCGGGTCGGCGTGGGTTTCATCACCTGGGCGCTGGCCCAGGCCTCGTCGCAGCTTGAGCATGCCCTCTCCTTGAAACCCGCCTGCGTGTTTCTTTCGTTTGGTGATCCCGGCCCGTTCGCGGCACGCATCCATGCCGCAGGGGTGCCCTTGATCTGCCAGGTGCAGACGCTCGCACAAGTGGACGCTGCCTTGGCTGCGGGCGCAACGGCCCTCGTCGCACAAGGCACAGAGGCCGGTGGACACGGCGGCGCTAGAGCGAGCTTCAGTCTGATTCCGGAGGTCGCCGATCATCTGGCGCGCAATTCACCGGAAACCCTGCTGCTCGCGGCAGGCGGTATTGCGGATGGGCGGGGACTGGCGGCCGCCCTGATGCTGGGTGCCGACGGCGTGGTCATCGGCACGC